>NZ_JCACHA010000330.1:248-2805 GCF_059503625.1 Skermanella sp. | reverse complement strand
AGCTTGGTCCTGTGCTATGCTTGTTGGAGAGTCACGACAACCGAATGAGAGGCGAGGGTGTTCAGTGAGTATCGCGAGTCCGCAGAAATCGGCGGACAAAAACTGAACCGCACGGAAGCCGGCTTTGTCAGGGATGCCATGGTGCTGGAACTCGCCAGCCTGCGCGATCTGCTCAGGTCGCCGCAAGAGGACGCTGCGCAATCCGGGTTGCGAGGCGAACCGCTGCTGGCGGGTACGGATATCCCCGTACATCGCGTTGCCGCTCTGGTCGAGCCCATGGCAAACGGCCGCCTTGATTTGTCCGCAGCCGAAGCGGCGTTTCCCGAGCTGACCCGCGACCAGATCCTGACCGCCTTCCGGCACAGCCGCGCCTGCCCGGTCCGGAGCGCCGCTCATCCGGCCGATCGCCTGATGACGCGTATCGACCGGATGGAACGGATGCTTGTTTCCGATTAGCTTTAAGGGGAAGCAGCCCGCTGCTTCTTCCCGCCGCTCATGACGGCGACGCTCGCCAGCACGACGGCGGACAGGATGATCAGCAGCGACGAGATCGCGGCGATGGTCGGGTCGATCTGGTCGCGCAGCGACTGGAACATCCGGCGTGTCAGCACCGTGTTCTCGCCGCCGGCGATGAACAGGCCGATGACCACTTCGTCGAGTGAGGTGATGAAGGCGAACAGGGCGCCCGAGATCACCGACAGCTTGATCTGCGGCAGGGTCACCAGCATGAATGCCTTCCAACGCGGCGCACCCAGGCTCCTTGCGACCTTCTCCTGGGTCATGTCGTAGCTGCGCAGGCCCGACATCACCGTCACCACCACGAACGGCACCGCCAGCAGCGTGTGCGCCAGCACGATCCCGAACAGCGTGTTGACCAGTTGAAGCTGGATATAGATGTAGAAGACGCCGATGCCGATCAGGATCACCGGCACCATCTGCGGCAGCAGCAGGATGACCTGAAGCACCGGAGTCAGCCGCAGGCGGACGGCGTTGAGGGCATAGGCGGCGGCGACGCCCAGCGGCGTCGCGATCAGCGCCGTCAGGACCGCGGCGGCGAACGACACCCGTGTCGAGGCCATCCATTCCGGCGAGTTGAAGTAGCTGGCGTACCAGCGGAGCGACCATTCGCGGGGCGGAAACTCCAGGTACTCCGACCCGGAAAACGACATCGGCACGACGATCAGCATCGGCACGATCAGGAACAGCAGGACAGAGGCGACCAGAACGTAGAGCCACGCCCGCCGCCAGTGGGAAATCGGTATCGGCTGTGCTGACATCGCCTTACCCCTTGAACATGCGTTCGAGCCCGGCAAGCCGGTGGGCCACCAGGAAGATCAGACCGACGAAGACCAGAAGCGCCACGCCCAGCGCACTGCCCGCTCCCCAGTCGAAATACATCCCGATGTTCTGCTGGATCTTCATGGAAACGGTCGTCACCCGGCCGCCGCCCAGGATCTGCGGCGTCACGTAGAACCCGAGGCAGATGATGAACACCAGCAGCGATCCGGCGATCAGCCCCGGCAGCGACAGCGGCAGGAAGATCTTCAGGAACGCCTGGGTCGGCGACGCGCCCAGGTTGGACGCCGCCCTGACATAGTCCATGTCGATCGCCTTGATCGATGCGTAGAGCGGCAGGATCAGGAACGGCAGCATGATATGGGTCATGCCGATTACCGTTCCCGTATAGTTGTGGACCAGTTGCATCGGCTCGTCGATGATGCCCGCCGACATCAGCGTCGTGTTGATGACGCCGGTCCGCTGAAGCAGCACCAGCCAGGCATATGTGCGGACCAGCAGGCTGGTCCAGAACGGCAGGATCACCAGCGCCATCCCCAGCGTCGCCCAGCGCCGGGGCAGTTGCGCCAGCAGATAGGACACGGGATACCCCAGCAGCACGCAGATCAGCGTGACCAGGATGCTGAGGCTGAACGTGGTCTGGAAGATCGCGATGTAGGAGGAATGCTCGACCATCCGCAGGTAATGGTCGAAGGTGAAGACGCCGCGCTTGAAGAAGGACAGGCCGAACAGCCAGCCGACCGGGATCAGCAGCAGGGCCGTCACCAGCAGCAGGCTGGGCAGCGACAGCCCCAGGATGCGGCGCTGCTCGGACCGGGAATCCGCCGCGAGTTCCGTCACGTTGGGGCGGGCTCCGGCGGGCCTGCCGAGGTCGTGCGCACCCTGGACCGGGATATCCATCGTCATGCCGCCATCTCCGGCACGATGATCGTATCGTCCCGGTGCAGCCCGAGCGTCACTGTCTGGCCGACTACCGGCAGGCTGGTGAACACGCCCTGCCGGGTGCCTTTCCGCACCGCCAGCCGGTTGCCGTCGCCGATCCGGACATAGACCAGCACCGCTTCTCCTTGGAAGATGATCTCGTCCACGGTGCCGGCGATGCGGTTGTAGCCGTCCTCCCCGCCGCTCAAGAACTCCAGCTTCTCCGGCCGCACCACCAGGAAGCGCGGCCCTCGTCCCGCCGCGTGCGGGTTGCTCGACGCGATGGCCGATCCGGCCAGCGACGCACCGCCCTGGGCATCCCACTGGACCGGCAGGAAGG
>NZ_JCACHA010000330.1:0-238 GCF_059503625.1 Skermanella sp. | reverse complement strand
CGCCGATGAAATCCGCGACGAACTGGTCGGACGGACGGTCGTAGATCTCTCGCGGCGTCGCAAGCTGGCGGATGGCGCCCTTGCACATGACGGCGATCCTGTCCGACATGGTCAGCGCTTCGCGCTGATCGTGCGTGACGTAGACCGTCGTCATGCCGAGCCGGTCATGCAGATGCTTCAGCTCGATCTGCATTTCTTCCCGCAGCTTCTTGTCGAGTGCCGACAGCGGTTCGTCCAT
>NZ_JCACHA010000329.1:0-2806 GCF_059503625.1 Skermanella sp. | reverse complement strand
TCCCGAGCGAGCGTGCGATGTTGTTGGCGGTGCCCTGCGGCAGGACGACAACCGGTATGCCACGACCCGGCATCTGGGTGAGGACAGATGTCACGGTACCGTCACCCCCCACCGCGACAACAACATCGGTAGGTTTCCGAAGCGCATCTGTAAGGCTTTCTTCCGAGATCAGGCAGCAGGTTGGATCGATACCCTCCCGGCGGAACATCGCCAGCAGCTCATCCTGAGATGGTCCATCATTGCCGGCGGAGGGGCTGCAGACTAGAAGTGCGCGCATGGGTCTGTCCTAAGCGGAGGATCATGATTTTCAAGCTGGCCGCAGCTTATGACCGTTGCAGACCCAGCATATCCATGGTGCAGGATGGCGCGATCGTAACTATTTGGATTCACCACGGGCCCAGGTTTCCAGTTGGCGGATTCGCTCAAGCCATCTCCAATGTAGAAAGGAGATGAGCTAGGTGAAGCGACTACCTCGAACGCATCAATGAGGACTGGTTATTTGACACTCGACACGTCCCGCACAACAGGGAAGCTGCTCTACACGCTCGCCGATGTTCAGCGCGTCTTTTCGACCGGCGAAATCGCGAAGGGACAAGCCTACTTTCGCGATGGTCGGGTCCTCGCTGTTGAACTCGGGGCGAACGGTACGGTCCTCAGAGGCCAGGTTCAGGGAACCCTCCGGCGACCGTACACGGCAACTGTTCACATCCACCCACAAGGCGGGTCTGGGCGCTCGCGATACGGAACCGGCACCCTGTTGGCCGGATCCTGCTCCTGTCCGGTCGGCTACAACTGCAAGCACACTGTTGCCCTGCTCCTGGCAGCCCTGGCGCAGTACCAGGCGTCACCCGCCAAGCGTGAGAACCCCGAGGCTCCTCTTGCAGCGTGGCTGACCACGCTGGATCAGGCAGCTGCAACCCCGGAGCAGGACGCTTATCCGGACACGGTGCGGCGCCGGGTGCTGTATGTGCTGACTGTTGAGCCAGTGGAGAAGTACGGCACCTGCTTGACGGTCGAGGCCATGTCCGTCCAGCTGCTCAGGAACGGCGGCCTGAGTTCCAAAGCCTCGACCCTGACCGCCGGCAGCGTGGTGAATACCGGCTTTCAACCCGCCTATCTGCAGCAGAGCGACCTGTTCATTCTGCGCTCCCTATGGGCGCAGTACGGTTCGTATTTCCCGGACAGCACCTACCCGCTCGCAGGTGACACCGGGCAAGCCCTGCTGGAGCGCATCCTGCGCACCGGGAGAGGACGCTGGCAGCGGGCCGATGGTCTGGGCCTGGTTCCAGGGCCCCCTCGGTCCGGCCAGCCAACCTGGATCACCGACAGTGACGGCACGCAACGCCTGACCTTCGCGCTGAACGAAGGGGCGGATGTCACGCTGCCGCTGGCTCCTCCCTGGTACCTTGACACCCTGACCGGTGCCTGCGGGCCAATCGAAACCGATCTTTCCCCGCGTCTGGCGGCGGCCCTGGTCAGCGCGCCGCCGGTGCCTCCGGGCCAGGCCGACTGGGTGCGCCGTGAGCTGGCTCGCCGCCTGCCGGACCGACCGGCCTTGCAGCCGGCCGCTTTTGGCGAAACCGTGGTCATGGACGTCGAGCCCGTGCCCTGCCTGCACATAGGCTTTCGGCAGCTGGACGAAGATATGGATTATGCCTCGTCCCTGTATGACCCGGATGACATCGAGGCCGAGGATCTCTATGGCGACGAGCCCTGGTCCGTGGGCGCACCGGTGGCACGGCTGGGATTTGACTACGACGGGACCCTTGTTGATCTGGATGATCGACGTGATGAACTGACGGCGGTGGAGGACGGACAGCTGGTGGTCATCCCGCGCCGGCGTGACGATGAGACAGCGGCAGTCGAGCGTCTTGGTGCCTGCGGTTTCCGGCCGGTGGACAGCATCACCATCGACGGTATGTCCGTGGGCGAGCCGGGCGATCTGGTGCTGGTTCCGGAGACCGAGGATCTCCACTGGCTGGCCGGACCGCTGGGACCGATACTGAACTTCCTCCACCATGAAGCTCCGCTCCTCCGGGCTGAAGGCTGGCGCGTCATCATTGACGAAGATTTCCCGCTGCGCCTGGCTGAACCGGAGGAAGACTGGATCGCCGAGATCGCGGAGGGTGGATCCGGCATCGACTGGTTTGGCCTGTCGCTGGGCATCACCGTGGCGGGCGAGCGGATCGATCTGGTGCCGGTTCTGCTGCCGCTTCTGCGGGCCCTGCCCGAGGATGGCGACCTCAGCCTGCTCGACGACCTGGGCGAGGCCGGACAGACCCTGTTCGCGCCGCTGGCGGATGGCCGCGTGCTGCCGCTGCCGGTTGATCGCGTCCGCCCGCTGCTGACGGCTCTATACGATCTTTATCGCGTCGGCGGCCTTGACGAGGAGGGTAAGATCCGTCTGTCAGCGGCGCGCCTGGCGGAGCTGGCGGAGCTGGAAGCGGCCTCGGCCGCCACCAGGCTTCGCTGGCTTGGCGGCTCGCGCCTGCTCGAGATCGGCCGGAAGCTGCGCGGGATCGGCGAAATCGCTCCGGTTCCGCCGCCGAATGGCCTGAAGGCCGAGCTGCGCCCTTATCAGCAGCAGGGCCTGAACTGGCTGCAGTTCCTGCGCGAGGTCGAGCTCGGCGGGATCCTGGCCGACGACATGGGATTGGGCAAGACGGTGCAGGCTCTGGCGCATGTTCTTGCTGAAAAGGAGGCCGGACGGCTGGACCGGCCGTGCCTGGTGGTGGCGCCAACCAGTCTGATGGCAAACTGGCGGCGGGAGTCGGCACGGTTCGCCCCAGGCCTGTCGGTGCTGACG
>NZ_JCACHA010000328.1:0-2817 GCF_059503625.1 Skermanella sp. | reverse complement strand
TGGGCGCTCGGCGCGATGATCGTTTCAGCGCTGGTCGGATTGCTGGGCCTGCTCCTGTCCGCCATCACCGCGTCGGCAGCGGTGATGGCGGTACTCCGGCGCCTGCTGCCCGGTAGTACTTCATCCGCCAGGTGACGGCAGGAACGTTCCGGATATGTCGGTATCGTCGTCGTGGAGGGTTATAGTGTCAGACCGCTAATCTCATGGCGATCATGAAGGCTCCGGAGAGGGCGCCGAGGCCGACGAGGAAGATGGCTGTTCGACGGACTGTCTCAGTCACGGATTCCATGCTTTGGTCTCCCCCAATTACGTTTTTGCTGGCGAATTCGATGTGCGCCTGAAGCGGACTGTTTAACAGTCTCATGTGTCAATCGTCGCGTATATTTCCTACTACGTCAATAGGGATAACGTGCCTGCCGCAACCCAAGCGGCGGCGGACAGCATCGGCGGGATGTGGTGTTGGGAGCAAAGGACAAAGCGGGGACATCGGGCGGGAGGCGACGGCGACGATCACCGGATGTCGCTACTTTGATATAGGTTGGCTGGCTTTTCAGATATCCGCTCGGTCTGAATGAATGTATCGCCGATCAGGCAGCGTGCGCTTTTCGGTACCGCATCGGCGTGACCAGGATTTCTTCAGACGCTCGATTAGGGAGAGGCGTCGCTTCCGGAAGCGCCTCCTTCTCCTCAATCCTCAAGATAATAGCATCCGCCAAGCAGGCAGCGGCAGCGTCTACCGGGTTTTCCTGATCCAGTAAGCCGTGATGTGTGATTTCCGGAAAATCAGGCAGTTCGATCCAGAACTGACCATCCCCACGATGCACGACTGCGCGATACTGAAGCATCGGATGATGGCTCCCTTGGGCTGGATGGCATAGGGAAAACCCTACACGAAAAAGTATATCGACTGGTAAGCGTGACGCCAAAAGGGTGACTGATTGGCTATCAATCATTTCATCGGGAGAGCCCGAGAGTTTTTAGATGCTTTAGCTTAAGATCGAGTGGCAATGGTTGCTGACTTCCATGTCCTCGCAACACTACGCGCCTATCCTCAAGTCTCAAAGTGATCGTATCCGGGGCTGCCGGGGATCGGTCGACAACAACCCCGTGGAACCGAAGAGCAGCAATGAACTCATGAACCGTATGCGGTACGTCGAGCAGATGGCGAAGCTGATCAAACGACAGTTCCCGGATCACAACCGCGGATCACAACCGATACTCCCGCTGATCGGCTCCACCGGCAGGAACGCAGGTTGGATGCGGCTATCATCGCCGTCGACTACATACAGGCGATGGACTTTTGAATCAAATACCGATACGTTTTCAGGTTAACAATCTTCTCTGCGGCTAGGAGATTTTTCGCTAGGCACTGCGCTTACTCCCGCGCCGCCGCCGAAGCCTATCCCTTCCACCCGCCCTCGGCTGCCACCGCCTTGGCCACCACGATCCACTCCTCGCCTTCCTCGGCATCGGCCAGAGCCAGGATCGGGGGCCAGACCGGCAGGCGGGCGTTTCGGCGGAGCGTCAGGAAGCTGTCGATCTCGTCGGGTGTCGGCAGGCGGTCGCCTTTCAGGATGTTGCAGCGGCGGTGGGACAGGACGATGTTGGCTATGTCGTCGATGCCGCCGTAGCATTGCGGGATGAAGTGGTCGTAAGTCGCCTTGGCGCCGACCGGTTCGCCGCAGTAGAAGCACCGTCCCTGCTGGCTGATCGCCAGCAGTTTCGGGTCGCCGGGTTTGAGTTTGCGCTCATCCATGCGGTCAATATTGTTTGTACTTCAGGAATTTGCCACTCATCGTAATCGAGACCCGGTCGCCGTTGGGATCGGGCTTGCGCTGGATATCCATGTCGAAGTCGATGGCGCTCATGATGCCGTCGCCGAACTCCTCCTCGATCAATGCCTTGAAGGTGGTGCCGTAGACCTGCACCAGCTCATAGAATCGGTACATCAGCGGATCGGTCGGGACGGCCTCGCCCAGCGAGCCCCGGTTGGGGATCTGCTGGAGAAGCTTGACCTCGTGGCTGTTGAGGTCGAGCGCCGCCCCGACCTTGCGGGCGGACTCGGCGGGCAGCGCCATCTGGCCCAGGACGGCGGCGGTCGTGAATTCCTTGGAAAGTCCGGATTGCTCGGCGATCCACTTCCAGGTCAGGTCGCGGTCGATCCGGATCTGGAGGATCTTCTCGGTCAATTCGGCGCGGGTCATGGCATGGTTCATGATGGATCGTCTCCTCCGGTGGGACATGCTTTCCGGCAAGTCTAACAGGAGTAGACGTTTCGGGTAACATGCCAATCTTGGCCGGACACTCGATCTCTTGCCAGACGGGCCGATTGTTGCGACGCTTTCTTCCCGGCACCCCTGGCGCGAGGAACGACGGCCGGCATGGCATTCCATCAGGATATCGGCGGCACCCGCCACACATTCGCGGATCTGAAGGCGCTGCTGGCGAAGGCTTCGCCGGAGCGCTCGGGCGACCATCTTGCGGGACTGGCGGCATCCAGCGCCGAGCAACGGGTGGCTGCGCGTCTGGCGCTGGCGGACCTGCCGCTCACGACCTTCCTCAGCGAGGCGGTGGTCCCCTATGAAGAGGACGAGGTCACCCGGCTGATCTCCGATACCCATGACGCACAAGCTTTCCGGCCGGTGGCCTCGCTGACGGTCGGGGAATTCCGCGACTGGCTGCTGTCCGATGCCGCCGACTCCGCAGCACTGAAGGACCTGGCGCCCGGCATCACGCCCGAGATGGCGGCGGCGGTATCGAAGCTGATGCGCAACCAGGACCTGATCGCGGTCGCGCGCAAGGCGCGGGTGGTCAGCG
>NZ_JCACHA010000327.1:0-2819 GCF_059503625.1 Skermanella sp. | reverse complement strand
CAGCCGACAAGCAGGCGCGTCGATGTCGGCTGCTGCTTCGCTCTAGACCGACCTACGGCGCTGATTCTCGTGCATCTTAGCTTTATAAGAGGTTGGATATTCATCCAACTGGCAACAAATCGCACGCGGCGATAAATTGTAAAGATAAACGCATGAGGAGGGGCGCTATGTCTGGTGACCATCGGCGGAGCCTCGGCCTCCAGATTAGCGGATCATCCTCCCGTTCCAGCCAGCAGCCTCCGGCCAGCAATCCAGCGCCGACTGAGCCCGCGATAAACCCACCATCGGATTTCGCTATAGTCTGGGCCAGGACTTTTACCGAAGCCAGGGACAAAGCGGTTCAGAACCTGCAAAATCAGGACGCGCCGGTTTATGTCGTACCTGACGGCAAAGTCGTCGAACTCAAGCTCAGCCGCCGGCAAGACTTAAAGCCCTCGCAGCCTGATAATGGCCACCATGATGATTGTTGCCGGCAATAACAGTGCCGGCAAGACCACCCTCACGGCCCTGTATCTAGTGGTAGGCCTGTCCTGGCACGGCCGACATCGCGGTTGGTTGCTCATCGGGAGAGGAGCCGCCCTGTAGCGAACGCTAAGGGCAAGCATGAAGAGGCGCCCTGCGGCGCCTCTCCCATCTACATATTGACCGGCGCTTCCGTCCGTATCACCTGCCAGCGCTCCCGCAGCAATGCAATCCCGACCACGGCCAAGCCGATGATCGTGGTGCCGAGCAGGGGGGAATACCAGCCTTCGCGCAGGACCATCGTGAAGAACAGGCACGATCCCAGCACGATCTCCGGAATGCCGGTCGGGCCGGTCGATGCGATGCGCCGCATCGGCATGGTCGTCGATACCGGCGCAATGCCCGCGCCGCCCATCTTCGGAGTCCGCACGAACGGCGACTGCTTGCCCATCGCTGCTTCGAACACCGCGCGGGAGTTCGACAGGATCAGGCCCGACGTCAGCGTCATCGCCGCCAGGATGCTCAGCGGGATGGCGCTCCGGGGATATCGTCCCAGCGCCAGCTGACCCAATGTCACGAAGGTCGTGGCCGAGAACACGCCCATCGCGGTCGCGACCAGTCCCAGCAGCGACAGCGCCAGCGGCTGCTGGCCGGCGTTCAGCCACAGCAGCGACAGCGACGTCGTCAGGCAAAGGGCCGCCAGCGGGCAGAACAGCGACTGCCCGACCTCCAGCGTCAGCGCCAGCTTGAACAGCGGCGGCATGTCCGAGCGCCAGACCGACGGCAGCAGCTTGCGCGCGACCTGGGCGAACCCCTTGTTCCAGCGGTGCTGCTGGGTGCGCCACGCGGCCAGCGTGGTCGGCAGCTCGCCCGCAGCCGTCACCTGCGGCAGGTAGGCCGCCCGCCAGCCCGCCAGATGGGCGCGGATCGCAAGGTCCAGGTCCTCGGTCAGCGTATCCGCCGTCCAGCCGCCGGCGTCGTCGATCGCGTCGCGCCGCCAGACACCGCAGGTGCCGTTGAACGGCAGGATCATGCCGGTGGCGAAGCGGACCGACTGCTCGACGCCGAAATGCGCATCCAGCATGACCGCCTGGGCGCGCGTCAGCATGTTCTCGCCGGCGTTCAGGTGCTCCCAGCGCGCCTGGACGAAAGCAAGCTCACCGTCGGCCATCAGCACCGGCACGGTGCGCTTCAGGAAATCCGGCGGCGGCACGAAATCGGCATCGAACACCGCGATGTAAGGGCTGTCGTCACGCAGCAGCCCGTTCGCCAATGCGCCGGCCTTGAAGCCTAAGCGGTCGCGGCGGTGGATCACTTCGATATCGACGCCGGTCAGCCGCAACTCGTCGGCGAAGCGCCGCGAGATCTCCTCGGACCCGTCGGTGCTGTCGTCCAGCACCTGAATGGTCAGGCGGTCGCGCGGCCAGTCCATCGCGGCGGCCTGGATCGCGCGCTCGATCAGCATACCTTCATTGAAGGCCGGAAGCTGCACCAGAACCCTGGGATATTCCACGATCTCCGGGGCCGTCTCCACAGCCACCTGGGACCGCGCCGGCTTGCGCCGCGACCGGATGAAGGCGATGGACAGTCCAAGGAGATTGCAGCTGAGGGCGAAGAGCATAACGAGCGATACCGAGAGCAGAAGGTACAGGACCCACTGAACGACGGTTAAGACAGGCATTCCCCGATCACCCTCTGATATTTCCAAGAACGGCACGCCGTCGCCATGCCGGACAACCCTGTCGTCCGGACATCGTTCAACCGGTCATGACCGCAATGCTTCAACTACAGTGCCGCACATGAGGGTTAACAGTGGCAAGACCGTGATATTCCTGCGGCGGACGTACAACGAAGCGGACTTGCCCGAACTTCGGGATTGACCGGACCCTGCAGTCTCCCCAGCTATTCGATATTGGGGGTCCGGGCCCCTCTGGTGGTCGCTTTCAACCAGCGCCGCGATGTCGGACCCCTCCACCTGCACGCTGTGCATTTGGAGGGATCACGACATGGCTCCTTCTGAAAGGTACGGCGTGGGATTAACCTGAAGTCGAGACCACACAGGGAAGGAAACCACCCGATGCCTGCTTCTTATGACCGATCCACCATCCCCGCCCCGGAAGCCGCCTGTCCGTTCGAAGCGACCGAAGGCTATGTCGTCGCCCGCCGCAACCTGCTGATCGGCCTGTGGGCCGGTCGCCGCCTGGGTCTTTCCGGGACCGAGCTGGAAACCTACGCCCGTGAGATCGTCGCCGCCGACCGGGACGAGCCGGGGCATGAAGACGTGCTGCGCAAGCTGCGCGCCGACTTCAAGGAAGCTGGATGCCCCATCTCCGAGCCCGAGCTGAACGCCCAGGTCG
>NZ_JCACHA010000326.1:0-2820 GCF_059503625.1 Skermanella sp. | reverse complement strand
CTCGCCGGCAAGCTGGAACTCCTGTTCGAACGCCGCGAGCACGCCAAGGCCGGTCGCCTGCTTCAAAGCGGCGAGCGCTTCCTTCAGCCGGGTGCGCGGGCAGCCCTGCCAGCTCGTGCCGTCCAGTTCCACGATGTCGCCCATGACCATGTCGAACGGCGTCGCGGCCCCGGTCTTCGCCGTGGTGTAGCGGGCGGCGGTATCCGGAACGATGCGCAGGTCGCCGGTCGATCCCCAGGGGTTCGGATCGCAGATCGAGTTGAAGGCGGTGAGGCAGAGGTTGGCCGGGACCCAGCCGACGCCTGCTTCGGCGAACCGGTCCAGCCGGTCGGCCGGGACCGGCCGTCCGCGCGTTATCGCGGCAAGGTCGGTGGTGACGATGCTGACCAGGGGAGTGTCCATCATGCCGCTCCCCGGTCGCGGGCCAAGGCGTCGAAACGGGCGGCGACGGTCGCGGTATCGGTCACCCAGCAGTAGCCGCCGAACGCCTTCAGCGCGGTCGCATGCCGCTCCGGCGTCGGCGAGGCGCAGGCGTCGGACACGCAGGTCACCAGATAGCCCCGGTCGGCGCCGTCGCGGACCGTCATGTCGACGCACTGGTCGGTCAGGATGCCGGCGACCACCAGATAGCGGATGCCGAGGTTCTTCAGCAGGTAGTCGATGTTGGTCGAGTTGAAGACGCCCGACGAGGTCTTGGGCAGCAGGATCTCGTCGCCGACCGGGGCCAGATCCGGCGGCGGCAGGCCCTCCTTCAGGCTGGGCGGGATGTGGATCGGCGTAAGCTTATGGTCGAGCGAGCGGTCGCGGCCATCCTCGGTCAGGCTCTGGATGATGGTATGCAGCACCTCGACCCCGGCGGCGCGGGCGCTTTTCAGAAGCCGGCGCTGGTTCGGGATCACGCGCTCCGCCGTTTCCCGGTAGAAGTAATGGTCGGAGGTCCAGTCCGCATGCCCCGGATCGAGACCCGGTTCCAGCCAGATCCGCTGCATGTCGACGAGCAGGAGCGCCGTCCTGCCGGGTTCGAAGGGTGCGTCGCGGCGCGGTAGGGTTTCTGCCATGTCGGTGCTCCGGGTGTCTCGGTATTCAAAAAAGGGACGGGGGAGGGTGAAGGGTCCGGCCGATCCGTCAGGACCGTTCGCCGCCGGCGGACGGAGGTGCGGGATCGTTCAGCGTGATGGCGTTGGCATTGCGGATCCGCTCTATCGCCTCGATCCTGCCGCGGCCGGCATCGCCGTAGCGGCTGATCGCGTGGGCCACGACGGCTTCCATCTGGGCGACGGCGGGCGCCAGCGTGTCGTAGGGCGACTCCGCCTCGGTCGGGACCACCAGGCTGACGGCGGCGAAACTTGCGACCGGCGACAGCCAGATGTCGGTGAACAGCAGGATGCGGACGCCGCGCGCGGCGGCCTGCGTCGCGAAGCTGACGACGTCGGACTGGTAGCGGCGGTAATCGAAGACGACGAGCAGGTCCTTCTTTCCCAGGTCGACCAGGGCGTCGAACTTCTCCGGCGCCAGCGTACCCAGATCGCGGACACCCGTGCGGAACTGGATCAGGTATCCGGCCAGCATCGCCGCCAAGCTGCGGCTGAAGCGCCCGCCGAGCAGGACCACCTGCCCCTTGGTTTCCCATAGCAGGCTTGCCGCCCGGTCGTAATTCTGGATCGGAACGGCGCTCTGGGTCTGTTCGAGATTGCGCGTCACGGAAACCAGATAGCCCTGTGCCGCACTCTCGGCCACGCCGGCACGCTTGGCTTCCATCATCAGCAGGGGGGAGTGGAGATGCGCTTCGACCTCGGCAAGGAGCTTCGCCTGAAAATCCTGAAAGCCGTCGAAGCCGAGCTTGGCGACGAGCCGGGTCACCGTCGGGTCGCTCACCCCGGCCTTGCGGGCAAGGCTGGTCGCCGTTCCGAAGCCGGAGAACGGACAGTCGGAAAGCAGCACCTGGACGATCCTGGCTTCCGACGGCGTCAGCGCCAATCCCGCTTTCGTCAGCACGTCCCGAAGCCGCAAACCCATGATCGTGCCCCATCCTGATCTGAAATATTTTTTTTCAGAATGGTAAATATCTGTCAACTATGAAGAGATTTCGACGGTGCGGGTCTTGTGCCGGCCCGGGTCGGCGGGCCTGACGGTGTCAGCCCTCCTTGTGCCCGCCGCCCGGCGAGCGGTCTCCCCGGAGCTTGGGGCGGTTCAGGGCGGCATTGATGCGGCCGGCAAGTTCGGTCCGGCGGTAAGGCTTGCCGATCAGGTCCATGCCGGCCGCCCGCTGGCCGTCGGTTACCAGATCCTCGTTGTATCCCGTGGTAAACAGGACCGACAGGCCGGGCCGTATCCGCTGGGCCTCCCCGGCAAGAGCCATCCCGTTCATGCTTCCCGGCATGATGAGGTCGGTGAAGAGGAGATCGAGCGGGCAGCGACGCATAGTCGCCGGGAGGCAGATGATGTGCCGGGGCGTCGGCGTCGCCGCCGATCTGCAACGGCTCGGTCGTGATCGTGAACAGCCCAAGCTGGTCGAGCGCATGGCGATGGGCGACGGCAAGACGTCGCTCTACGACAACGGGTTCTACAACATCGGCGTCCGGCCGGTTCAGGAGGACCTGGGCGGCGGTACCGATCCGTGGGGAGCGCCCCTGTCCTTCTCGAAGCAGTGGGTCCTGGGCCGGAAGGCGGACTCCTTCCTGGTCGATCCCTGCTCCTTCGACGTGCTGTTCCCGGGATCACAAGGCCGATACTGTCAAGAAGGACGGCCGGCTGGCCGACCGCCTGCGGGTGCTGAACGCGACCGGAGCCTCGGGCTACCCGGCCAACCGCTGCCCCGAC
>NZ_JCACHA010000325.1:0-2826 GCF_059503625.1 Skermanella sp. | reverse complement strand
CGTCCTACACGCCGCATGATCCGGCAACGGCAGCACGGGAAGTGCGGGAGAACCAATTCCACCTCGGCATTGACAACAGCCCAGCCTTCAGGAGCCTGCCGCCCAGCCAGATCGTGCCCCGCCTCGCAGACGGGGGCCGCTATCTCGCCTCGGAGGCCAGCTTCTACCGCATCCTGCGGGCCGAGGATCAGCAACACTACCGTCGCCGGGCTAGGCCATCAGCGCGCCGCCCACCGCCGACCAGCTACCGCGCCCGCGGCCCCTGCGAGGTCTGGAGCTGGGACATCACCTGGATGCCCGGCCCGATCCGGGGCGGGTTCTTCTACCTGTACCTCATCCTCGACATATACAGCCGCAAGATCATCGGCTGGGAGGTCCACGAGCGTGAAAGCGCCCAACATGCTGCCGAGCTCGTGCGCCGCGCAGTCTGGGCCGAAGGCTGCCTCACCCACCCGCTTGTCCTGTATGCTGACAACGGGAGCCCGATGAAAGGCGCCACCATGAAAGCCACCCTCGAGCGGCTCGGCGTCATCGCCTCCTACAGCCGGCCGCGGGTCAGCGACGACAACCCATTCTCCGAAGCCCTGTTCCGGACCTGCAAATACAGGCCTGACTGGCCGCGATCGGGGTTTGCCAGCAAGCCAGAGGCGCAACACTGGGTCGCCCGGTTCGTGGCCTGGTACAACACCGAGCACCACCATAGCGCGATCCGGTTCGTCACGCCCAGCGCTCGGCACACAGGTGAAGACCGCGCAATCCTCGAACGTCGGACGCATCTCTATACCAAAGCCCGCGCCGCCAACCCCAGGCGCTGGTCACGTCAGATCCGCAACTGGGCGCCGGTTGGCGACGTCTGCCTCAACCCAGAGCGCGACAGCGGCGACCGCAAAATCAGAGATGCGGCCTGATCAGCACCGGACAACTCCTTCAACAAACACCGAAAGGCGACCAACGGTGGCGAGCCGCGCTTGGCCAGGGCGGCGCGGAAGGGATTGCTGTCGGAGCCGCGGTCGGCGGTCAGCTCGCGCGCCGGTGGCAGCAGGGGGGGGCGAGGATGTTGGCGCCCTTCTGGTCGTTCATCTGCCCTTCGGAGAGCATCATGACGACGGGGCGGCCCTGGCCGTCGCAGACGGCGTGTTGCTTGGAGTTCAGCCCGCCCTTGGTGCGGCCGATGCAGCGATCAAATGCCCCTTTTTGAGCAGACTGGCGGCGGTGCGGTGGGCCTTGAGGTACGTGCTGCGGATGATCAGTCGGTCGTACTCGCCTGCCTCGCCGGCCAGCGCGGCGAAGATGCAGCTGAGCAGCCCCATGTGGCTCCAGCGAACGAAGCGATTGTAGAGGGTCATGTGGGGGCCGTAGCCAGGCGGGGCATCGCGCCAGCGCAGGCCGCCCTGGATAACGAAGATGATCCTACTGAGGACACGCCGGTCATTCACCCGCGCCACCCCGTGCGAGAGCGGGAAGTGCGGCCGGATGCGCCGCATCTGGGCGGGGCTGAGCTGGAACGGGATGGACATTAGAGCACCTCCGCCCTGTTCAGCATCACACCCGCCCGCGTCGCCGCAAGCAGATCAATGGGGCCGGAGCCTAATATGCGCCGCTGCGGCGCATAACAACAACAATAGTGCGCGCAAGAATTGCGAGGTCAGATCGCAGGGAGGGTGTGCGCGCGTACGCTGTATCAAGTGCTATCCGCTCCATATAAGTTATGTTACTGCGGCCACTTACTTGCCAAGATCCGGTAATACCTGGCCGTACTGATAAATATGCGTCCTTTCCGCCAGCTTGCAAATAGAAAACATCCAACTCTTCCTGCACTATTGGTCTGGGACCAACTAAACTCATGTCGCCAAGCAAAACATTGAACAGTTGTGGTAACTCATCCAGGCTTGTGGAACGAAGTAGCCGGCCAACTGATGTCACACGTGGATCGGAACGGAGCTTACGACTACTTTCCCACTCGGTACGCACAAGCTCGTCAGTCAGCAGCAAAGAATTTAATATCGTATCAGAGTTTGGATGCATGGTCCGAAATTTAAAGCATTTAAATTTGCGGCCGCGTCGGCCTACACGTTCATGGCTGAACAGAGCAGGCCCGCCGTCTCGAATTATTATAAGAGCAACCAAGACTAAAGCCGGCATTAGAAGAATTAATAGCAATGCGGAAATTGTGATGTCCAATGAGCGCTTTATTCCAGGGCGAAGAAAATCGCGGAAAGGTTTATTCGGTCGCAAATCTTCGGATAAAATTTTTTCCATGATCTTTCTCCTAGACGAGAAATATCAGTCGCAACTCGCTGAACTCCCCCGCAATTCATCGCCCGTTCTAGAAAAACATACAAGCTGTGACAGTGCGCAATAACGAAAAAGAGATAGTTTAGGCACTAAAGCAGCTGATATCGCCCATTAGTGTAAAAATTGCTCTCGTCTATAACCCAGGCCTCCCCACTAAAAGCGGTTTACTTTAGAGAAATTCAACCATCAGGCAACATCCGACTGTCTCTAAAATTATGCGGTATCGCACGGCGGGCTGATTTCAGATCGCTTGAAAGATAAAGTAGTCAAGCATCGCAAGATCGTTGTGACTTTGTGCGAGTTTGGCCATACGTCCGAGCAGCGCGGCAGCGGTAGCCAGAAGAAAGATACCGACCGGCTGATTTTGGGTAGTTGGAGTCTGAATGCGAAATAAGCTTGATCCTTCGGATCGGCTTCGATACGTAAGGCAATGTGCCGGCTGAGTCTCACCATGTTGGGCCGATGTCTCGCACCAGCCTACGTGTTTGGTCCCGGGATTTTGTGGTGCGGGTTCTGGATGCATCTAAACGG
>NZ_JCACHA010000324.1:0-2831 GCF_059503625.1 Skermanella sp. | reverse complement strand
AGTTCCCGCGCAGCATGCAGATCTGGCTTTGGCTGGCGCTGTTCGCATCGTTCGCCGTGAAGGTCCCGATGTGGCCGGTCCATACCTGGCTGCCGGATGCCCACGTCGAAGCGCCCACGGCCGGTTCGGTCATTCTTGCCGGCGTCCTTCTGAAGATGGGTGGTTACGGGTTCCTTCGCTTCTCCATTCCGATCCTCCCGGAAGCGTCGGCGTACTTCACGCCCCTGATCTACACCCTGAGCGTCGTTGCCATCATCTACACCTCGCTGGTCGCTCTGGCGCAGGAGGACATGAAGAAGCTGATCGCCTATTCGTCGATCGCGCATATGGGCTTCGTGACCATCGGCATGTTCTCGCTCAAGCAGCAGGGCGTCGAGGGATCGGTCTTCCAGATGCTCAGCCACGGCATCGTTTCCGGGGCGCTCTTCCTCTGCGTCGGCGTCGTCTACGACCGGTTGCATACTCGTGAGATCGCCCGCTACGGCGGTCTGGTCCAGAACATGCCGCGCTATGCCGTCGTCTTCATGCTGATGATGCTGGCATCGGTCGGCCTTCCCGGTACCAGCGGCTTCGTCGGCGAGTTCCTGATCCTGGTCGGAGCGTTCCAGGACAATACCTGGGTCGCCCTTCTGGCGACGATCGGGATCATCCTGGGGGCTGCCTACATGCTGTGGCTTTACCGCAGGGTCGTGTTCGGCAAAATCACTCGCGACGACGTCAAAGGCATGCTGGATCTTACCCCTCGGGAGATCGCGATCTTTGCGCCGCTGGTCGTCGTGGTGTTGTGGATGGGCATCTATCCGGCCAGCTTCCTCAATGTGATTTCAGTGTCGGTCGAGGCATTGATCCAGAACTACCAGACCGCTCTGACCGACGGCGTCGGCACCAGTGTCGCGGTTCGATAAGGCGGGAGAAGAACAGACATGACTCCGTTTCCCGATCTCGCTCCGGCCGCTCCGGAGATCTTCCTGGCGGTATCGGCCCTGGTTCTGCTGATGCTCGGCGTCTTTCGAGGCGACACCAGTACCCGCTTGATTTCGTACCTGACGGTCGGCGTGCTGCTGGTCGCGGTCGTCCTGGTTCTTACCGGCGCGGGAACCAAGCAGATCACGTTCAGCAACCTGTTCGTCATGGACAGCTTCGGCGCGTTCATGAAAGTGCTCGTGCTGCTAGGCTCGGCATTGTCCGTTCTGATCTCGATCCATTACATCGAGCGCGAGCAGATGAAACGGATCGAATTTCCGGTTCTGATGCTCCTGGCGACGATCGGTATGCTGATGATGGTGTCGGCTAACGATCTGATCTCGCTCTATGTCGGGCTCGAACTTCAGAGCCTTGCCCTTTACGTTATCGCCGCCTTCCGCCGTGACTTCGCCAAATCGAGCGAAGCGGGGCTCAAATACTTCGTCCTGGGTGCCCTGTCGTCGGGCATGCTGCTGTACGGAGCATCGCTGGTTTACGGCTTCACCGGCACGACCAACTTCTCGATGCTCGCCAGTCAGTTCGCCACCCATGGCCAAGCTACCGGTCATGCCGGCATCGGCCTGGTCGTCGGGTTGACCTTCGTCGCCGCCGGCCTCGCCTTCAAGATTTCCGCCGTTCCGTTCCACATGTGGACGCCGGATGTCTATGAAGGCGCGCCGACGCCGGTCACCGCCTTCTTTGCCGTAGCGCCCAAGGTTGCAGCGGTCGCTTTGTTCGTCCGCCTCCTGATCGAGCCGTTCGGTTCGATGGTCGATGAATGGCGCCAGATCATCTACTTCACGGCACTGGCATCGATGGTGTTGGGGTCTTTCGCCGCGATCGGCCAGACGAACATCAAGCGTCTGATGGCCTACAGCTCGATCGGCCACATCGGGTTCGCGCTGGTCGGCCTTGCGGCAGGCACCGAGCTGGGCGTCCGCGGCGTGATGTTCTACATGGCGATCTACATCTTCATGAACATCGGAACGTTCGGCGTCATCCTCTGCATGCGCCAGAACGGCCGGATGGTCGAGGAGATCACCGATCTGGCGGGTCTGTCGAAGACTCATCCGATGCTGGCACTCGCCATGCTGATCTTCATGTTCTCGATGGCCGGCATTCCTCCCGCAGCTGGTTTCTTCGCCAAGCTGTTCGTCTTCCAGGCCGCTATCGAAGCGCATCTCTACTCGCTTGCGGTGATGGGCGTCCTGGCAAGCGTGGTGGGCGCTTACTATTACCTGCGTATCATCAAGGTGATGTATTTCGACGAGCCGGTCGAAGCGCTTGATCGAACCATCAGCGGCGAGGTTTCGCTGGTTATCGCAGGGACCAGCCTGTTTACCCTCCTGTTCTTCTTCTTCCCGGCTCCGCTTCTGAACGGCGCCGCTGCGGCCGCCGCGTCGCTGTTCGCCGCCGGATGACTGGGCAGGCGCCTCAGGCGAGCACACTGCCGGGACTTCCTCCCGAATATCGGCTCGTTGCCTATGATTGCCTGGGGAGCACCAACGAAGAGGCCAAGCGCCTCGCCCGGAACGAGGGAGCCGAGCACGGCACCCTCGTCTGGGCAGGTCGGCAGGAGGCGGGCAGAGGCCGCCGGGGGCGCCCCTGGTCCTCGCCCGAGGGTAATGTCTACGCCAGCATCATTCTGCGACCGAAGTGCTCCACCGCGACGGCGGCGCAATTGTCGTTTGCCGCAGCAGGGGCGCTGGCCGATGCGGTGCAACCGGTGCTCCCCGAGGCCGTCTGCTGTTGCAAGTGGCCTAACGACGTCCTGATCGATGACCGGAAGGTTGCAGGCATCTTGCTGGAATCGGAAACGGACGGTTCCGGAGGACTTGAATGGCTGGTCCTGGGCATAGGCATCAACG
>NZ_JCACHA010000323.1:0-2838 GCF_059503625.1 Skermanella sp. | reverse complement strand
CTGATGACGGAGGGTGTGTCTTGGGCTGCTGGCCGAGATCGCTGATGGAACGGAACAAGCCGCCAAGCCGCTTCGGCATCCGGAAGCAGCGGGATGTCGGACACCGGACAGATCCCTGGGCGGGTCACGTTCTGAGGCCCCCGTCCTGGAAAAAAGCTTGTTTTTCAACAACGTGCGGTGATGCCCCACATCCGGATGGCGAGCTTTTAGCATGAACGGCCTGAAGATTTCGCATGATCCGGGCTTCAAAATGGGACGTGACAGGGTGCTCAACCCACCAGAATCAGGCTTTTCACACGAACTACCCGACAACGACAGGGTGGGTCAACCGGACACTTACGATAATTGCCGTTATCATAGGTTACGCTGCACAACCAGGGAAAATAGGGATGTTTCAAGTTAAAGGCAATTTCAATTGAAAAATATTGTCAACCACTTATATTTGAATGATAAAATCCTGATCAAAGAGAGGGCGGAGAGTGACAGCATGCCAGGGCAGGAGGAAGAATGGCTGACCTGTTCGTCGCCGGCGGGATCGTCACGGCGCTGGAGCAGGCCGCCATTGCCATCGGTCGCCTCGACGCCGCCCTGGTCGGCAATCCGCTCCGGCGCGCCTGGACCTTCTGGAGCGAACTCGACGCCGCCCGTCGCCACGCCGAGGCTGATGGCCGCAAGGTCGACCTGTTCCGCCTCGCCGCCCACCTCCACGGATTGCCGCTCCGGCCCGGCGACACCACCTCCGCGCCCGAGCGCGGCCGCGAGATCGCCGGCCTGAACCATGCGGTCGAGCTGCGCTCCTGGATGGCGACCCCGGATCCCGAACAGCAACACCTGCGCGACATCGCCCTCGACAGCCTGCGGGACTGCGGCGGTGGCCAGCCGGCGCTGGTCGCCACCGCCCACGGCATGCTCGCCTGGCTGGCGGGACAGGGCAGCCGGCCCGCCATTCGCGCCGCCGTGCCGCTCTACCTGCGCGACCGCGCGATCACGATCCACGCGCTGGCCGCCGTCACCGGCAGCGATGCCCTGCGGGCCGGGCCGGACGATCCCGACGGCTTCACGGTGCGCTTTCTGGAGGTTGTTCGGCGCGAGGCCACCGATAGCCGCGACATGTTGCTGACAATGGAGCGGGAATGGCGCGAGGCGCGGATAAGGGTAGACCACCGCGCCGGTGCCCGGTCAAATTCCCGGCTGCCCGCTGCGGTCGACCTGCTGGCTGGATCGCCGCTGCTCAGCATTACCGCCCTGGCCGAGGCGCTGAACTGCTCGGTCGAGGGCGCGTCGCGGATGCTGGAAGCCCTGGTCCGGCTTGAGGTCGCCGCCGAGGTCACCGGCCGAACCGGGCGGGGCGCCCGGCGGCTCTACGGCCTCAAGCGCCTGCTGCCGATCCGGGCCGAGACGACGGCTGTCCCGCGTCGGGCCAGGGGAGGCCAGCGGGGGCAGCCGAAGCGGATGCTGACCGCGCCCTTCGCCGAACTGGCGGACGAGCCCAAGGCGGCAGACGTGACGCCGGATGCGGAACCGGCCGAGCCGGCGCGCCTCGCGGCGGTGAGCTTCGACTTCGACGCGCTCGACCGGCTGATCGCGGCGGCCGACGAGCGGACACGCGGCGTCCGCCGCCTGCTCGACCGGGTTGCCCGGGGCGAAAAACCTTTCCCGGCGGATGACGAAAACGAGGAACCGTGACCTGCCCGATCCTGTTCCCGCCGGCTTGGGGTGCTGATTACGCTGCCGCCCGACGGCGACCCCGCCTGGCCGGAGCTGCTTCAGGCTCAGGCTCGGACCGGCTCCTGCCCAAACCGATCGCCTTGGCGAACTCGCTGCGTTTCTCGGCATAGGCCGGGGCTACCATGGGATAGTCTGCCGGCAGGTTCCACTTCGCCCGGTACTCGTCGGGCGTCATGCCGTAGGTCGAGCGCAGATGCCGCTTCAGCATCTTCAGCTTCCTGCCATCCTCCAGGCAGACGATGTACTCGGCCGTGACCGACTTGCGGATCGGCACCGCCGGTCGTTGCGGCTCCTTCTCCGGCGCCACCGGTCGGCCAAGCTGACGGAGCGCGTCATGGACCAGGCTGATCACTTCCGGGATGTCAGCAGCGGGGAGACGATTTCCCCGCAGGTAACCTGCTGTAATCTCGGCGGTCAAAGGCATGAGATCATCGGATGGTACGTCGAATTTACTGTTATGGTTCATGATATCTGCTGCTGTTAAGATGTGAGTTGCATTCATTGCTGGAAGATGACTCCATAGTTCTGTCCTGCCGAGCCCCTTCAGCAAACGAAACAGGAAACATTGCACTCGATGCAAAGTTGCAGATCATTCGATCTTTGCTTGCGGTTTATTGATCATACAGGGTTTTACCTGATTGCTTCTGGGCCTGAAGCAGGAAGTAGACCTCCGAATTTGCTCTGGCCTTGACATGGTATAAAGATTTTCATTTATCACGTTTTTTGAAATTACCAATGTCGGGATAGATCGTTTTATCTGCTGACAAGCGCCTGTGCTGGCCATTATCGATAAAGTTTGCTTCTTTGGTAGCAGCTGTGCCGCTTTGCCGCTGCAGCGATCGGTTCCGGTTGGAGAACGACGATGTGCTATTATGCTGCAATTCAGTACGGGGATGACGATGGAAACCCTGCGGCAACAAAGGATGGGAAGGCATGAGTTTCGTCAGTGGGCGGAGCAGCAGGAGGGTGCCCGCTACGAACGCGTAAACGGAGAGCCCGTTGCCATGGCACCCGAGCGCGCCATCCACGCCCGCATCAAGGCTCGTGTCTGGCAGGCTCTGGACCGCGAGCTGCGGGAGCGTGGCAACGACTGCGAAGCTTTGCCCGATG
>NZ_JCACHA010000322.1:0-2841 GCF_059503625.1 Skermanella sp. | reverse complement strand
GGGCGTCGCCGCGCAAGGCAACACGATTCATGTCGCCATCGCCTGCTGGCAATGGCCGAGCTACTTCTCGCCGGAAGCGCGCATGGCCGGCATCAGGCTCCAGACCAGCAAATGGGCGCGGCCGGCTCCCAACACGGCGCCGACAGCCAGCAAGGCCGCCGGCCTCTACATGATCTGCACGATGAGCAAGCATACGGCGGAGAACGAGGGATTCCACGACGCGCTGATGCTGGATTACCGCGGGCGGATCGCCGAGGCGACCGGCGCCAACTTCTTCATGGCGGCCGGCGGCAAGCTGCATACGCCGACGCCGGACTGTTTCCTGGACGGCATCACCCGCCGCACCGTGATCGGCTTGGCCAAGCAACGCGGGATCGAGGTGATCGAGCGGGCGATCATGCCGGAAGAGCTGAAAACAGCCGACGAAATTTTCCTGACCGGGACCGCGGCGGAAGTCACTCCCGTCGGCCAGATCGACGACCTGACATTCACGCCGGGCCGGATCTGCATGACACTGATGAAAGACTACGAGAGGCTTGTGCGGGGTGCTGCGGTCACGGCCGTCGCGGCGGAGTAGGGGCTTCCATCCTGGAACGGTACCGCTGAGCCGTCACTGCGGCTTGGCTTCGGGGTAGATCGCGACGATGCCGTCACGGAAGTCCTTCAGGTGCTCGATCACGCCGTCCACGTCGGCGACGAGACCCTGGAGCGCCACGCCGTCGCGCATCGCCGCCTTCCAGTTTTCCAGCAGCGTCTCGACCGCGTCTTCGGTCGCATAGGAGGACAGGTCGGAGCTTGGCTTGGCCAGCTTCCTGAGCATGTTGCAGATGATATCGGGATCGGCGCTCATCTGAAACCTCCGGCGGTGAAACTCCCCAAATAAATACGCGACCTTGCCTTATGGAAAGTTAATGGCGCAAAAATGCCGTCGTCAGGTTTGCTTCCATCTTTCGGCGGCGTCGTCGTCGCTGTCCTTCGCCTCGACCCACTGGCTGCCCTCGGCGGTTTCTTCCAGCTTCCAGAACGGCGCCCGCGTCTTCAGCCAGTCGATCAGGAAGTGGCAGCTTTCGAAAGCGGCTTCCCGGTGCTTGCTGGCGGTCGCGACCAATACGATCCTGTCGCCCGGTTCCAGCCTGCCGTAGCGGTGGACGATCAGCGAGGCCTGGAGCGGCCAGCGCCGGTTTGCCTCCGCCTCGATCTCGGCAAGCTGCCGCTCGGTCATGCCGGGGTAGTGTTCCAGCGTCATGGCGCTGGGGCCGGAGCCCATTTCCCGCACCAGTCCGATGAAGCTGGTGACGCCGCCGATGCTCGCGTCGCCCTCCGTCAGCGCCGACAGTTCGGCGCCGACGTCGAAGTCTTCGGCCTGTACCCGAATCGTCATGAAGCGCTCAGCCCCCGGTGACCGGCGGGAACAGTGCCACCTCGTCGCCGGCTGCCAGCGGATGGCCGGGCCGGACATATTCCTGGTTGACCGCCACCCGCACCACCGAGGGGTTCTTGAGCGCGTCGGCGAAGTTCGGGCCGCGGGTCTGGAGCCAGCCGATCAGGGAAGCGACGTCGCGGACTTCGGCCGGCGGCGCCACGTCTTCCTGGGAGACTCCGATCTTGGTCCGAAGCCAGGCGAAATAGAGCAGCTTCATGGCGGTTCCTTCGGTTTGCCGGTGCCGTCAGCCGACGCTGCGCGCGGCGCCGGTGGTTCCGTGCGGCTGTCCTGGGTGCGGAGTGGGTTCCGGCTCGGGTTCCCGTTCCTCGTTCATGTGCTTCCAGCCGGCCTGCATATAGTCCCAGCCGGTGATCAGCGTCAGCAATCCGGCGGCCCACAGGCCGATCTCGCCGATCAGTTCGACCGGCAGCCAGGGCGGGCCGTCGTTGCCGACGATCAGGATGCCCAGCGCCACCATCTGGATCGCCGTCTTCCACTTGGCGAGCTTGCTGACCGGCATGCCGACGCGGATGCCCGCCAGGAACTCGCGCAGGCCGGACACCAGCACTTCGCGCAGCAGGATCACGACGGCGGGGAGCACGGAAATGCCGTTGAGCTTGTCCACGGCGACCAGCATGAACAGCACCGCCGCCACCAGCAGCTTGTCGGCGATCGGGTCGAGGAACTTGCCGACGATGGAGACCTGCGACCACGAGCGCGCCAGATAGCCGTCGACATAGTCCGTTATGGCCGCAGCGCCGAACAGGACGCATGCCGTCCAGGCAGCCCAGTGCTCGCGCACGAAGAACAGCCCGATGATGATCGGGATGACGACGATCCGCGAGAGTGTCAGCAGGTTGGGCAGGCTGGTCAGCATGACTGGAGGCTCTGAATTACGGCGGTCCGGCGGATCGTTGGCATTCTAGCCGTCCGGGTGGAAGTGATCATAAATCTTTTTGGCTACGGTTCCGCTAATCCCTTCGACTCCCTCCAGATCCGCCAGCCCGGCCCGCTCGACGGCGCGGGCGGAACCGAAATGGTGGAGCAGCGCCTTCTTGCGGCTCGGGCCGATGCCGGGGATCTCGTCGATCACCGACTGCCCGATCGCCTTGGTGCGCCGCGCCCTGTGGGTCCCGATGGCGAAGCGGTGGGCCTCGTCGCGCAGACGCTGAAGGAAATACAGGACGGGGTCCTTCGGGTCCATACCGAAAGGCGGCCTGCCCGGCATGAAGAAGCGCTCCCGGCCGGCGTTGCGGTCCGGCCCCTTGGCGATCGACACCACGGCGAGGTTCGTGATGTCCAGCTCGTTCATCACCTCCATCGCCGCCGAAAGCTGTCCCTGGCCGCCGTCGATCAGGACGAGGTCGGGCCAAGTGCCGCGCTCGCGGTCCGGGTCCTCCTTGATCGCGCGGGAGAAC
>NZ_JCACHA010000321.1:0-2853 GCF_059503625.1 Skermanella sp. | reverse complement strand
AAAGATCCGCGATCACCTGCGCTGGGCCATCCGTGTCGGCAAGCGAAGACCGGACCTCAAGGACAGCACGCTCGCCGCCTACGCCGCCAAGGCCGAGCGCGGCCTCGATGCGCTGCTCGGTGTTCCCGCCGCCCATCCGGCCGGGCGCGAGCTGCAGCGCCAGATCAAAGCATGGCGCGGCAAGTTCTTCGTCTTTCTCGCCGATCGCCGCGTACCACCGACTAACAATGGCTGCGAGCAGGAGATCCGCCGCTCCGTGGTCTTCCGCAAAGTGACGAACGGCTTCCGTTCCGATTGGGGGCCGGGCATCCACGCCGGCTATCGCTCCGTGACCGGAACCGCGCGCCGGCGCGGCCAGTCCGCCTGGACCGCCATCCGCGACCTCGTCGACGGGACCTTCGCCGTCGCCTGACCGCTCACCGGCATCCAACCCCGTGAGCAATCACTAAAACGTGGAAGCCGGAAGGAATAACTGGTGGCTGCTGACCGGGAGCACACCAGAATCGCTGGACGCCGGTCCATCAATGCCTGGCGATCGTCAGGGTCCATCCAAGGTTTCCCTTCATCCAGCTTTTCAGACCTTGATAACTGCTGTCAGCCCAGACCAGCACGGTGGTGGGAAATAATACGGTTTCCGGCTGAGTGATTTGAAATCGGTGATGACCTGGAGGATCAATTGTGCCTGGGCCACCAGTGGAACAGGGTATTGGCCCTGATCTGATCGGGATCATCGCCGAGGATGCGGCAGCGTTCCGCCAAGGCCTCGTGGAGATCGTCGAGGGTCTCGAAATGGGTGTTGGCGAGAGCTTCGTCGGTCAGCGGCCACAGATGCTCGGCGGGCTGCAGTTCAGGCAAGTATGCCGGCAGAAACATCAGCTCAATGCCATCGGGGACCTGAAGATCGTTGGCGATGTGGGAGCCGGCACGGTTCAACCCTCTAAACGGCCTATATTGGCATTCGCTAAGCCTTATCACTGAAAATATTAGTCTTGAGGGGGATCAGTAACACCATTAGCCTGCGACCGGCGAGTCAGTGATGAATGTTTCCGAACTGCGCGCAGGTGTAGTAGCTGCCCATCACGTCGGTCAAGAGCCGTTGAAATAACACCTTGTTCATCCTTCGACATTCCTCCAAGACGTACCGCTATGTCTGCCAATCTTTGTGCGTTCGAAGCTGATTGGGCGGCCGTATCGGGCATGCGGTTTTCGTTCAAGCCTTGAATTTGACTGCTTTCGGGGAAAATTTGAACAAAGACCCCGTCTCGCGCTGACCGAATGATCACCGGCATGTCGACGATGTGAACGATGGTGCCAGTCCTCACCTCAGCCATAAGCACCATAACGTCTGCATTTCGCATCCGGATACATCCCAGTGTAGATAGGCGGCTGATCGAGGTTATGTCGTTGTTGCCGTGGATGAGGATCCCCGGCCAACCGAGACGCAGCGCAGCATCACCTAAGGGATTATCGTCTCCAGGAGGAACCTGTTTGGGAACGTCGGGGGAACTGCGCCTCACAGAGGCCGGGGGATACCACGTCGGCTTGGTTCGCTTATCAAGTATTATAGTGGCACCCTCAGGCGTCGGTGATTCAGGGCGCCCGAGGCCGACAGGAAATACCATGGCGGAACCGTCAGAGTGGATAAGGTAAAGTGTAAGATTTGCTTTGTTGATCAAAACGCCAGGCGCGACGTCAGGAATGAGAAATGGTGTGCTGGTTCTAATTGTCCGAGAACCAAGATTGTCATCCGTCCGTAGCAATGGATTCAGCAAACGCAGCCATAAAACGCTGGTACCGGCGGCTTGCGCCATCAAAACGAGATCGGCCTCGTCCTTCAATTGCACCGAGTGATCGATGCCGGTAACAATTGGAGGAGCAGCCTGGACTGGATCACACAAAGCTGCAACTAGGAGGCTTAGAAACAAAGCACGCATTATCGCCTGTCCTACCGGGTTCGATGATGAGCAGGTAAATCCTTAACAATCATTCCAACGACAAACAAGCGTCCGCTAACATCGGTTAGTTGTACAGACTCGGACAGCCGCACGGTGACAAAGTATACGGATATAGCAGGGAAATAACTGGAATCCTGAATATCGTTCGCGATCGGCTGTCGGTCAGTGGCGAGAGTCGTTCCACCGAACAAACCGACACCGGAAATTCGAAGTACCTCGTCCAACAACAAAGACTCGTCGAGCCATGGGCGTCGTATTTCGATCAGTGAGATGTGGATCGTGATTGGGTCAGGTGCTCCATCGCCGCAATCTAAGCAAATTGGAAGTGAGTCGCCACCGTTGACATAGACAACAGGACGAAGCTCAGCCTTGGGTGCTGTAGGCAATGGATTCGATGCCGCCAAGCGCTGCCGTGCATTTTCTAGGGTGTGAGCCGGTGACGTTTCGATCAAGCGATTGTAAAGCGATAGCGCCAATCCTATTGATTTTTTATATCCCTGTTCCAACCATAGGAACTGCGCGTTCTTAAGATCCTGCAGCAGCAAAGAAACCTGTTCGCCTTTTGTCGGGTCAAGGACGAATGCTGTATATCTGTCCCGCAATTCGGCTACCAACTCCGCATGGGCCCAGTAGATCTTCTGACGTTCCGACATGCGAGGCGGTCGCATTGGTTTATTCTTTGCCTGCTCCAACAGGTCACGTTCAACCGCCATGATCGCTCGTTGACGGGTCGCCGCAGCCAGGTCATCAACAGCAGTGGCGAGCACAATTCGCCGGTATCTATCTAGAACGCTGCCTTGTCCAAGGATATGCCGTTCATAGGACGACGGTACTTCATCGGCAACTGACAGAAGATAATGATCGGATGCGGCAGCATCAAGGCTAGGGATACTCCAAA
>NZ_JCACHA010000320.1:0-2854 GCF_059503625.1 Skermanella sp. | reverse complement strand
CAGGAACTCGCCGTCACCCGATTTGCCTGCCTTTGGCTACAACACCATAATGCCGAGAGTCTGAACCGCACCGGGATTGTCGGCGGCTCCAACTCCTGAGAGGATGGAGCGACGATGAGCAAGACAACGAACAAGTTTTCGGCTGAGGTCCGCGAGCGGGCTGTGCGGCTGGTTCTGGACCACGAGAAGGATCACCTGTCCCGATGGGCGGCGGTTTCGTCGGTGGCGTCGAAGATCGGCTGTTCGGCGCATACGCTGAACGAATGGGTGAAGAAAGCCGAGGTGGAGAGCGGCAGCCGTGCCGGCGTTCCTCTGGATGTGCTGGAGAAGCTGAAGGCGCAGGAGCGGGAAATCCGGGAACTGCGCCAGGCGAATGAGATCCTGCGCAAGGCCTCGGCTTATTTTGCGATGGCGGAGCTCGACCGCCGACCGAAATGATGCTGGGTTTCATCGAGGCCCACCGCCAGGAACACGGGGTCGAGCCGATCTGCAAGGTGCTGCCGATCGCCCCATCGACTTGGCGGCGGCATGCGGCGCGCGCGGCCGATCCGGCCAAGCTGCCGGCGCGGGCACAACGCGATGCCGACTTGAAGGCCGACATCCGGCGGGTGTTTGAGGAGAATTTCCAGGTCTATGGGGTGCGCAAGGTGTGGCGGCAGCTGCAACGCGAGGGCATCCAGGTGGCGCGCTGCACGGTCGCGCGGCTGATGCGGGAGATAGGCCTGCGCGGTGCCATCCGCGGCAAGCCGGTGAAAACCACCATCGCCGACAAGGGATTGCCCTGTCCGCTGGACCGGGTGAACCGGCAGTTCCGGGCCGATAGGCCCGACCAGCTGTGGCTTTCCGATTTCACCTACGTCTCGACCTGGAGCGGCTTTGTCTATGTGGCTTTCATCATCGATGCCTTTGCTCGGCGGATCGTCGGCTGGCGAGTGTCCCGGACGGCCGATGCCGGCTTTGTCCTGGATGCCCTGGAGCAGGCCCTGCACCAGCGCCGGCCAGCCGGGAAATCCGGACTGGTCCATCACTCGGACAGGGGCAGCCAATACCTGTCCATCCGCTATACCGAGCGGCTCGGCCTGGCCGGCATCGAACCGTCGGTCGGCAGTGTCGGGGACAGCTACGACAACGCCTTGGCCGAAACCGTCAACGGTCTCTACAAGGCCGAACTCATCCACAGACGAGGACCATGGAAATCCTTTGAAGCCGTTGAATACGCCACTCTCGAATGGGTCGACTGGTTCAACAACAGGCGCCTGCTCGAGCCCATCGGAAATATCCCACCGGCCGAGGCCGAACAACGCTATCATGACGCCGTGAACGCTCAGCCCCTGGCGGCATGACTCACGAACTTTTGCCGCCGACAATCCCGGCGGGGTTCAGACGCGAGACATGACGGAACCGTCTTGCTCGCGTATTTACAGATGATCAGCGATAATCATCCCGGTTATTGTACCGCCATGTGTCGGTGCGACGGGATGAGGCGCTCGTCTGACCTATCAGGTAACCAATCATAACGCCGACTGCTATCCCGACGATAATGCCTATCGAAGGGTTTTCTGTCAGCACTGTCTGGGCCATGGAAAGGTTCTTGCTGCCCTGCTGACGAACCTGAGCGGCCGAACGCTGAGCGGTGTCCCAAATACCCTGAGGCTCTTGCTCATACGCCTCCGATGCTCGGTCCCCAATATCCCTGTCGTGCTGCGAGGTAGTAACAGTCATGCGATCGGATTGGCTGCTGAGATCAGGACGATGGTTGCCGGTATTGTTGCCGGTATTAGAGCCAATGGTGATGCTTACCGGCTTGCTGGCCTCATCAATCTCACCCGTTCTGCTCTGTGTTGACGATGTAGCTGGAGAAATCACGGACGCTGCTTCAATTCGGCTGTCACTGGTCTGCGATGGACTTCTCGTCGCCGTTTCATCGTGAGTGGTCTCACCCTGAGTGTCACTGGAAAGCGCGGGAGTACCTACTGTCGCGATGAGCGGAGGCGTAGTCGCTGGAGGGCTCGTTCCGAAAGTCATCCTGGAAGTCGTTTGATCCAGATCAACACCTCTTTCGGCCGTGGATTGACCCGTATTGCTTGACTTTTCGATGGTTGCTTCGTCGGGCCCATACGCTTTTTTTGTCACCGGTTGGTTGTCATCAGTCGTCGCGCTGTCTATAGATTTGGAGTTTTCCTTCGTAGGATCGGCGGCGTTTTCAGCACCCTGCCTGAGAATTGTATTTGTCGGAGGTGTTCCCGGAGTTCCGGCCATATCTGCTCTCCCCCACCTATTATATGGTTCACAACGTCAGTGTTCTGACCGGTTCCTCTGGAGCCAAGCTGCATCAGCGCGACCTACTGCTGGCTGCCCGCCGGTTCCGCGAGGGAGATCGAGTGCATGGTCCGCTACCGTCTTGACCCACCGGTCTTGCTGAGCTTAATCGATTTGCTGACCGCTGGCGCTCTGTTCAATGGTGTAGCCGCAGCACCTTCTATCGCGGATAATCTATTGTCTCTGCCATCTCAGCACGCTCGATACTGAGACCACTCTTGTCCCCTAGTAGTGACCATCTCGGTGCAGCCTATAAACCATCGGTATAGCCCAATGTTAAATTACGAGTACTCTAAAATTTAACGTGCACTGGTAATAAGCCGGGCAGAAGGGGTGTCGCTGCAACCAATGTCGTGAGTGTCGATTGTGCTCGCGTTTGTGTATGGCGCGGATGCTAACTGGCAACCACACACCTATGCTACCCCTGCCACCCCTTCAACATGATCGAAGTTACCGCTCCGACGCTGCGAAGTACCAAAAGCACGGCTCGGAATTCAGGTTAACGCTCATTTAATCTGAAGCAGCTTGAGCAGGA
>NZ_JCACHA010000319.1:0-2857 GCF_059503625.1 Skermanella sp. | reverse complement strand
GGTCTAAAGCGAAGCGGCAGCCGCCATGGACGCGCCTGCTTGTCGGCTGCCGCTTCGCTCTAGACCGACCTACGAAGCGAAGCAATTATCATAGGTTAGTTACTCTGCCGCCGCCCTGCCGTAGCGGTCGGGAACGTAGAGACGGTCGCGCCAGAAGCCGCGCGTGTCTATCACGATCTTGTTCAGCAGTTCCTTGGCCTCGATCGCGCGGAACTCGGCATGGTCGACCAGCAGGACGGCGATGTCGGCCTCCGCCAGGGCTTCGGACATGTCGCAGAAGCGAAGGTTGTCGAACTCGGTCAGTTCCGGGGGAAGGTTGCGGATGTGGGGTTCGACCGCCAGCACCTTGCCAAGGCCCTCGCGGGCGATGTGGGCGGTGATCTCCAGCGCCGGGCTTTCGCGCAGGTCGTCCACGTTGGGCTTGTAGGTCAGGCCGAGGCAGGCGATCACCGGGTCCTTGAAGCGGACGGCGTGGCGGCGGATGCGGTCGATGATGTGGTGCGGCTTGCTGTCGTTGACCTCGCGCGCGGTGCGGATCAGGCGGGAGGCTTCCGGCATGCCGTCCACGATGAACCAGGGGTCCACGGCGATGCAGTGGCCGCCGACTCCGGGGCCGGGCTGGAGGATCTTGACGCGCGGGTGGCGGTTGGACAGTTCGATCACCCGCCAGACATCCAGGCCCATGCCGTCGCAGATCATCGACAGCTCGTTGGCGAAGGCGATGTTGACGTCGCGGTAGGCGTTCTCGGTCAGTTTGACCAGTTCCGCCGTGTTGGCGTCGGTCAGCAGGCAGGCGCCCTTGACGAAGATGCGGTAGAGCTGGTCGGCGCGGGCGGCGCAGGCGGGGGTCAGGCCGCCGATGATGCGGTCGTTCTCCACCAGTTCCAGCACCATGCGGCCGGGCAGGATGCGTTCCGGGCAATAGGCGATGCGGATGTCGGAGCGTTCGCCGGCGCTGTGGGGGAAGGTCAGGTCGGGGCGGAGTTCGGCGAGCTGGCGCGACAGGCGGGCGGAGGTGCCGACGGGGGACGTGGATTCCAGCACGATCAGGTTGCCGGCTTCCAGCACCGGGGCGATCGAGTCGGCGGCGGCGTCGATGAAGCTGAGATCGGGGCGCTTGTCGTCGGCCAGCGGAGTCGGCACCGCGATGATGAAGGCTTCGGCCGGCTCCGGCGTCACGACGGCGCGCAGCTTGCCGGTCATCACGGCGGCGCGGACCAGCATGTCCAGGTCGGGTTCGCTGAAATGAACCTTGCCCTGGGTGATCATGGAGACCGCGTGCTCGTTGACATCGACGCCGATCACCTCGACGCCCCGGCTGGCGAGCGTGGCTGCGGTCGGCAGGCCGATATAGCCGAGGCCGATGATCGCGACGCGGGAGAATTTATGCTGCACGGGTCAACTCCTTGACGATTCGCTTGGCAGCATGGCCGTCACCATAGGGATTGTGGGCGCGGCGCGCCTGGGCGTAAGCCTGCTCGTCGTCGAGCAGGCGGTTGGCGGCGCCGACGATGCGGGCGGTGTCGGTGCCGACGAGCTGGACGGTGCCGGCCTCGACCGCTTCGGGGCGTTCGGTCACGTCGCGCATCACCAGCACCGGCTTGCCAAGGGAGGGCGCTTCCTCCTGCAAGCCGCCGCTGTCGGTGACGATCAGCGTGGACCGCTCCATCAGGTGGACGAACGGCAGGTAGTCCTGCGGCTCGATCAGGTGGACGTTGGGCCGGCCGCCGAGCAGCCGCATGACCGGCTCGCGGACGTTGGGGTTGAGGTGGACGGGGTAGACGACCGAGGTGTCGGCCCGGTCGCCGAGCTGGGCGAGGGCGTGGCAGATGCGCTCGAAACCGCCGCCGAAGCTTTCGCGGCGGTGGGCGGTGACCAGGATCATCCGCTTGTTCTCGGACAGGAAGCCGAATCGCGCGTCCATCTCGGCGGTCAGCGCGCCGTCGCCGCGCAGGCGGTCAACGGTGTGGAGAAGGGCGTCGATCACGGTGTTGCCGGTGACGAGGATGCGGCGGTTCTCCAGCCCTTCGCGCAGCAGGTTGGCGCGCCCACTTTCGGTCGGGGCGAACAGCACGTCGGCCATGCTGTCGATGACCTTGCGGTTCATCTCCTCCGGCCAGGGCTGCTGGAGATCGCCGGTGCGCAGGCCGGCTTCGACATGGGCCACGGGGATGCGGGCGTAGAAGGCGGCCATGGCGGCGGCCATCGCCGTGGTCGTGTCGCCGTGGACCAGCACGCGGTCGGGCCTGATCTCCTCGAACAGGCGGGTCAGGCCGGTCAGGACGGCGGTGGTGATGTCGGCCAGGGTCTGGCCGGGCTTCATGATGGCGAGGTCGTGGTCCGGCACGATCCGGAACAGCTGAAGCACCTGGTCGAGCATGGTGCGGTGCTGACCGGTCACGCAGACGATGTTTTCAACGCCGGACGCGCCGTTGAGCGCGCTGATGACCGGGGCCATCTTGATCGCTTCGGGCCGGGTGCCGATGACCGATAGTATTTTCCGCATCCGTCCTAACCGCTGGCGGGTGGCCGGGTCGCAGTGCCCGGCCTTGAGCTACAGTCAGGAAAAGTGCTCGACCTTGAGGCACAGGGTCAATGTCGCCTAAGGTCGTTTACTAAAGGAACAGATACCACGATGGATTACCACCGGGATGGTGGTAGTTGGAATGCAGTATTCGGTTCGATAGAGCGGGTTCAGACGAAGTTATCGCGGTTTTTATTATTTTTACAGGCTTGTCCGGAATTGGGAGGGGTTCGTAGGTCGGCTAAAGCGAAGCGGCAGCCGACAAGCAGGCGCGTCTATGTCGGCTGCCGCTTCGCTTTAGCCGACCTTGTCTATTGAGTGTGCTATAGAATC
>NZ_JCACHA010000318.1:0-2858 GCF_059503625.1 Skermanella sp. | reverse complement strand
GATGGCCTTTCTGCTCCGACACGGGATGATCCCCCTTCTTAAAGCTCTACGGCTGTTTTTTTGTGGTTATCGGTACTTCTAACGGCCCCGGTGCGCGTCCATTGCAACCGTCAACAAACAGGTCTCAGGCCAAGCAGTTGCGGCAGTGCCATGCTCCCGTGCTCAGCTGCCGATCGGTTGCGGCTTGCCATCGTCGCCAACGGCAACATAGGTGAAGACACCTTCAGTGACCTTGTGCGGATTGGCGCCATCACGGCCTCTGACCCACGTCTCCATCCTGACCTTGACCGAGGTATTGCCCTCCTCCTCCAGCCAGCAGAAGACGCTGACATCATCGCCGATGTAGACGGGTGTCAGAAACTCAACCGCGTCGATGCGGACGGTGACGACACGCTTGCCGGAGTGGTTGACCGCGAAGGTCCCACCGGCCAGGTCCATCTGCGACAGAGTCCAGCCCCCGAAGATGTCGCCGCTGGCGTTGGCATCGCGTGGCATGGCGATCGTTCGAAGATGAGCACCACCCGGCTGGTTCGGAAACTCGTTGCCCAATGTGATGCTCCTCGCCTGTGGCTGATCGGCGACGGGAAAGCCCCGCCTGTGGCACGGACCAACAATCAAGGCACACAAAGAGCTCGCATTTTCCCTGATCCAAGCCTCAGATTTATAGCCCCGACCCTCTGTTCCGCGAACGGGAACATTGATGAGCGACGACTGTTCAGCGATAGCGGCGATGTCAGGGGACATAAGTGCTAGTGTTAACCGGCAGGCCGAGACACTTCGACGGCGGCACGGCGCGCGCTATTTCGCCATTCAGATGTCAAAGAGCATAATGGTGAACGACCAAGGGCTCAATCCTGACGATCGTGAAATCGTAGTCGGTTTATGCGATCATCTCTTCCATCTCCTGATGTCAGTAGCGACTGATGTCATGCACATATTAGGTGAGGCATCCACAAAGCTGGCCCGACTTCCCGCACCTATGGAGAGTTCCACCGTTCGCGCCGGGATGACGTTTCCGATGCTTCAAGGCGTGGAGCCGCTTTACCGGCTGAGGTGGAGCACCTTCTTCTGCGTGAGCGCGTCGCCGATTGGCCCAAGCCGGCGAAAGCCTGTGGCGAGAGGGCGGCGGAAGCTCTTCGACGAACCTGCGGAACCCTTAGCGGTTCTGAATAGAAGACCCAGGAGGAAACATGGCGGGCGTCGTGTCACGGTCACTCAACACATCGGCCGATCTGGGGCACGTCGCGGCCAGCTCTGATAGTTGCCTCTCATGACGGGGGATAGCGACATCACAGACGCAGACCAGCTGCCAGATGCTCTTATCCGTGACCCCCGGCCTGACGCGGCATGGCCTGCTCAGACCTTGGCCCAAGCCATTCCGAGTCACGGCGTTAACCTCAACGCTGTCCTCTACACCGCGGCAGGCGCAGGTCTGCATCCAACGATCCTGCTGTTACACGGGCTCCCTGGCAACGAGCAGAACCTCGACCTGGCCCAGTCACTCCGGCGAGCCGGCTGGAACGTCCTGACGCTGCATTATCGTGGATCGTGGGGCACGCCGGGTAACTTCTCCTTCACGCACTGTCTGGACGACGGCGCGGCTGCCATAAACTGGTTACGCGGTGCAGAAGCAGCTTTACGGATCGACGCCCGCAAGCTTGTCGTCATAGGACACAGCATGGGCGGCTTCATTGCAGCCCAACTTGCTGCCCACGATCCAGAAATCCTGGCGGCCTGCCTCATTTCGGGCGTTGATCTCGGAGCCGATTTCGGTGCATTGCCCAAGGATCACGCAGCGGCGGTGGTCGATGACAATGTCGGTACCAGCGACGGGCTTCATATTCTGTCCGGAACGTCACCGGAGGCTTTGGCCGAAGAAGCCAGGACGGGCGCTAAGCGATTGCGCCTCGTGAACCACGCCGGTCAGCTCGCCACTCGGCCGCTCCTGCTCATTACCTCCGAGGATGGGTTCGCAGCAGGGAGCGACGCACTGGCGCGAGCGATCGTGGAGATCGGAAGTGACACACTGTCGCTCGCACATTTCACAACCGATCATAGCTACTCAGACCACCGGATCGCCTTGCAGATCGAAGTGCTGCGCTGGCTGATGCGGACCCTGACACGACATGATCAGGTGGTTGGCTGAGCCTGTTCTTTAGAAAAACCCTTCGCTGATCACGTCGCCAGCTGCAGGGCAGTTACGAAGCGCTCGCGCCAGTGGGTTATGTCGTTGCGGCGCAGTACGTCCATCATGTTACACCATCGCTCGCGACGCTCCGCAAGCGGCATGTGCAATGCCTGATCCACGGCCTCGCCGATGGCCCTGACGTCGTACGGGTTCACGATCAGCGCCTGCTCCAACTCATGCGATGCCCCGGCAAACTGCGACAGGACCAGCACACCTGGATCCTCGGGATCCTGGGCGGCGACATACTCCTTGGCCACCAGGTTCATGCCGTCCCGCAGTGAGGTGACGAGACCCACTTTCGCGGCTCGGTACAATCCCGCCAGCGCCGCCGGGACTGCCGCAAAGTTGGGGGAGTTATGCTGAGCAGGGTATGACCGGCTGGTCATGTCGGCGGCTGGGGAATGGGGATGGGGTGGGTTCTGCGTTTGGTGGAAACCGGGATTGAGGGAGTGAACCGGAGCGTCGACGTGCTGGAGATCGTCCGTGCCGGTGATCTGGCTGATCTCGGGGGTCTTGGATTGAGCCTTGTGGATGGCAAGCAGCTCGTGGCCCAGGTTCAACAAGCCGTCGTTGCGGCTCAGAGCCGCGACCATGCCGCCCGGCGTCCGATCTGCCAATCGTGCGCGACACCAGCCAGGTCAAGGATTACCGGCCCCACCAGATCGCCACC
>NZ_JCACHA010000317.1:0-2862 GCF_059503625.1 Skermanella sp. | reverse complement strand
AACCAGCCGGCGCACCTGACGCTGAAGGACCCTTCGGTCCCGATCCGGATCAACCTGCCCGAGTACGACGCGCCGGAGCAGCGCTACTGCCCGGCCGGCGTCTACGAGATCGTGCGCGACGATGCCGGGGCCAATCCCCGGCTCCAGATCAACGCGCAGAACTGCGTTCACTGCAAGACCTGCGACATCAAGGACCCGACCCAGAACATCAACTGGGTGGTGCCGGAGGGCGGCGGCGGACCGAACTATCCGAATATGTGACTTTCCCGATACTTGAGTCTGAGCCGGGTATTTTTTCATTGCCTGCACCGCACCGCAGCGACATCTCATCGTCAGGTTGAGAGTTGCAGGTGCGGAGCGGTGGGGCGATGAACGACCGGCAGATCCTTGAACTTACGGAATGGGTGGCCGAATCCGGCTTGGCGGGACTGTCGGAAACCGAACTGATCGACGGCTTCTGCCGCCGGCTGGTGGAAAACGGCGTGCCGCTGACGCGGATGGCCGGGATCATCGACACGCTGCATCCGGTTCTGGAAGCCCGCACCTTCCACTGGCACCGGACGAAGAACGAGACGCAGGCAATCGATTACGCCCGCTCCAGTGCGCGCGAAGGCCAGGAGAAGTGGCTGGTCAGCCCCTTCCACTACCTGTTCGTGTCAGGCGAGAAATCGCTGCGCTGCCGGATCGTCGATGGCGATTGCCCATCCGACCGGTTCCCGGTATTGGCCGAGTTCCGTGACGACGGGCTGACGGATTATCTCGCGGTACACACCCGGTTCGGCAAGGCGCTGACGATCGGGATGATGGACTGCCTGTTCTCGTCCTGGGCGACCGACCACGCGGAGGGCTTCGCGGACTGGCAGGTCGGCATGATCGAGCGGGCGCTGCCCATGCTGGCGCTGGCGATCCGCGACGTCTCGGTCGGGCGGATCGCGGAAACGCTGGTCGAGACCTATCTCGGCCGCGACGCCGGGCGACGGGTGCTGGGCGGCTACATCGAGCGCGGCGTCGCCGAGCGGATGAGCGCCGTGATGTGGTTCAGCGATCTCCAGGGCTTTACCCGGATCACCGACACGGTCCCGCCGGAACAGGTGATCCCGCTGCTCAACGACTACGCCGACGCCATCGTGTCGTCGATCCACGACCATGGCGGTCAGGTGCTGAAGTTCATGGGCGACGGGATCATGGCGATCTTCAGCGGCGCCGAGGACTGCGAACTCTGCACCCGCGCGCTGGACGCGGCGGAGGAAGCGACAAGGCGGGTCGCCGCGCTGAACGCGCGGCGGCAGGCGGAAGAACTGCCCTGGACCAACTTCTACCTGGGCCTCCACGTCGGCGAGGTGTTCTACGGCAACATCGGCAGCGAGGACCGCCTGGACTTCACCGTCATCGGCCCGGCGGTCAACGAGGTCAGCCGGATCGCCGCGATGTGCCGCTCGCTCGACCAGGAAGTCCTGCTGTCCTCCGCCTTCGCCACCTCGGCGGAGGCCTGCGCACAGCGGATGGTCTCGGTCGGGCGGTTTGCGTTGCGGGGGGTAGGGCAGCCCCAGCATCTGTTCACGCTCGATCCGGGGGCATGATCCGGAGCGGTGGGAAACTTCACTCCGTAACCGCGACGGCGATGGCCTCGGTGTGGCGAACCACCACCTCGTCGCCTTTCTGTACGGCGTCCAGTCTGGTGACCTCGGGACCGACCTTGAACGTGCGCGCGCGGCCACTAGGCCCCCTGACCACTACGATGCGATTGGCATAGTCGATGCTTTCGACCGTCGCGGTGATCTCGTTGGTGCTCGTGGCAACCGCGCCCGGCCTTTGGCCGAGAGGGGCCCTTTCGAGGGTGCCGGTGGGCTCCGCCGCTGGCGCTCCCGTCGCTGGCCGTACGAAGACGGCCGTCGCCTCCTGGTACTGGGCTGTCACCGTGTCTCCGGCCTCGATTTGATCGAAGTTCCTCACCCGTTCGTCCAGGATGAGACCGAGCGTGCTGCCATCCTCGCCGCGCAGGACGACCATGCGCTCCGGACGGTTGACCGCCAGCACCTTGGCGCGCTCCGTGACGAGATCGCTGGTGACGAAAGCGGGCCTCTCGGCCTCGGCCGTGTTGACCACTGCCGGCTGCGCGCAGGCTGACAGGAGCAAGGTGCAGAAAATGCCCGTCGCGCAGAGAAACGGATTGGTCTTCGTCATGTGTCTTTCTCCAATAATGATTAGTCGACAGCTTGTATCGGCGTCGAGATGTATCTCCCGGTTCGGCCTTCTCACAAGAGAACATCGCCGATAGTGTCATCGAGTTCTTGGGCTTTTGCTGACGTTATTTCAGGAGTGGAACTGCTATTTTTATACCGGTCCAGGATCTTTCAGCACCCCGACACCGCACGCAGCGGCAGCGGCACCGCTGATCCCGCTGAAGAACGCCATAGCCAAAGCCGGCTTGAGAGATTCGTCAGTTTTCATTCGATCGTCCCCCCCTGCATGAAGTGGGTAGAACTCAGTATGCCCTGTCGGTGATTTCTTGCGCAACAACCCGAGTATGAATTTACTATCTCAAAGATAGTGCACTCTGATCTGCATCAAACAAAGAATTCAACAATTTGTCAATTAAGGAAAAGGCGCCCATACCATGCAAAATAAAGCATCCAATAAAGTATAGTTTGTAATTTTTTGCTTGGGTGGTATCTGCTTTCTCTAATTCTTGTATCCGTAAGGAAGCGGATTTGCCGAAAGTGTTAGGTGGCTATCGGGCAAGGCATGTCGAGCCGGCGGTTTCTTACCGACCTTGGATCACGGAATGAGGTGGGGTGGGTAAAAACGGTTCGCGGGCCGGCCGCCTGCCTGGGGAGGTGCAGCCGGCCGGCCCGCGAGAGT
>NZ_JCACHA010000316.1:0-2864 GCF_059503625.1 Skermanella sp. | reverse complement strand
TCCGTCAGGTCGCGCAGGCGGTCGCCGAACTCGAGCAGGGCCTCGTGCCGGCGTTCCGTCCGCTTGCGGTCGGTGATTTCCAGGAAGAGCACCGCCACCCGCTCGTCGCCGGCTTTCCGCGCCCGCGCTTCGTACCAGCGGTCGGCCAAAGCCGGGATGAACATCTCGAAGCGTTTCGGTTCGCCGGTGTCGATGACGCGTTCATAATGCTCGATCAGTTCGACCGGAATGTCCGGTATCACGTCGAGGACCGTACGTCCGACGGCGTCGGAAGCGGGAATGCCGGTGAGAGCGCCGAAGGCGGGGTTGGCCTCGATGAAGCGGAAGTCGCGCATCCGGCCGTCGGCGTCGCGCAGCGCCTCCCCGACATAGAAGCCTTCCTGCATGCGTTCGAACAACCCGCGCCAGCGCGCCTCGCTGTCGCGCAGCCGGCGCTCGCCCTCGACCTGACCCGTGGTTTCGGAGCAGGCGCAGAACATCCCGGCGACGCCGCCCGATTCGTCCCGGACGGGACTGTAGGAGAAGGTGAACCAGGTTTCCTCGGGATAGCCGTTGCGCAGCATCACAAGCGGCAGATCCTTGTGGAAGGTCGCTTCGCCGGTCAGGGCGCGGTCCACCAGAGGGCTGATCTCGGCCCAGATTTCCGACCACACCTCGGCGAAGGGCTGGCCGAGCGCCCTGGGGTGCTTGGCCCCGAAGATCGGCAGGTAGGCGTCGTTGTACAGGAATGCCAGTTCCGGTCCCCAGGCGATGAACATCGGGAACTTCGAGTTAAGCAGAAGGCTGACGACCGTGCGCAGGGATTGCGGCCAAGTCGCGGGGCGTCCGACCGGCGACTCTGCCCAGTCGTGCGAGCGCATCAACGCGCCCATGATGCCGCCGCCTGACAGGAACCCGATGTCAAGCCGGCTGTCTGCACCGCTTTCTGCTTCGAAAGAGGCAGGCGGCTCGTCGTGGCGTTCCGTCAACGTGCCGGACTCCCGCCAGCGATCGGACAGATGGCCATCGGTTTGGGTTTCTCGTGGATCGTCACGTGAATCGGCGGATGAGGACGTAGCTCTGTAAACAAGCGGTATGCTGGCATGGTTCAGACCATATGGCCCGGCGCCCTTATAACACAACGGAGAGATCTTCGGCTTTTGGGAATAGGTCAGAATCGAAACGATTGCCGCCCCCGGTGGTTGATTGCGGGTCAGGCAATATGGGGACGGCCCTTACCATGCAGCAGCGCTGGCCAGAGAAACTTTGGATTATCCGCCATGGCGAAAGCGCCGGCAACGTGGCGCGGGAGGCGGCCGACGCCGCCGGCCTCGGACGGATCGACATAGAAGAGCGCGACGTCGACGTGCCGCTCAGCGCACGGGGCGAGGAACAGGCGCAGGCGCTGGGCGACTGGTTCGCGGAGATGCCGGAGGACCAGCGGCCCGAAGTGGTGCTGACCTCCCCGTATGTCCGCGCCCGGAAGACGGCCGAGATCGTCCAGGCCGGCGGCGGGCTGCATGTGGACGTGGCTGACTTCCTGATCGACGAGCGGCTGCGCGAGAAGGAGTTCGGCGTGCTCGACCGCCTGACCCGGCGCGGCATCGAGCAGGAATTTCCGGATCAGGCCGAGTTCCGCCGGTTGCTCGGCAAGTTCTATCACCGCCCGCCCGCCGGCGAGAGCTGGTGCGACGTCATCCTGCGCCTGCGAAGCGCCCTGGACACCATCAGCCTCCACCACTGCGGACGGCGGGTGGTGATCGTCAGCCATCAGGTCGTCGTCCTGTGCCTGCGCTACCTGCTGGAAAACATGACCGAGGAACAGATCCTCGCGATCGACCGGGAAGGCGACGTCGCCAACTGCTCGGTCACCGAATACGGCTTCAACCCCGACATAGGGAAGATCGGCGGCATGGAACTGCGCCGTTACAACTTCGTGGCTCCGCTGCGGGAAGCCGGTGCGCCCGTGACGGCCGAACCCGATGAAAACGTGGCCGCCCGATGATGGAAGCCACCAGGATCACCCCGGAATTGCTGCGCGCGATGCCGCTGCCGCAGCCTGCCGGATCCACCGACAAGAACGCCAGGGGCAGCGTCCTGGTCGTCGCCGGCAGCGTAGAGGTGCCGGGTGCGGCGCTGCTTGCCGGGACGGCCGCGCTGAGGGCTGGGGCGGGCAAGCTCCAGATCGCCACCTGCTCCAGCATCGCTCCCCATATGGGGCTGGCGGTACCGGAGGCCCTGGTGCTGGGGCTGCCGGAAACCTCGGCTGGCGGCATGGCGCCGGACGCCGCCGAATTGCTGTGCGAGAGAGCCAAGCGAAGCGACGCGGTCCTGCTGGGACCCGGCATGATGGACAAGGAAGCGGTCGCGGAACTGACGACAGGCATCGTGAAGGGACTGTCCGGGCCGGCGCTCGTTCTCGATGCCGAAGCGCTGGTCTGCCTGGACACCCTGCGGGATCCCCTGTGCGAGCGTGAGGGCCGGACGATCATCACGCCCCATGCCGGTGAGATGGCGAGCCTTCTGGAGATCGAGCGTGAGGCCGTCGAGGGCGATCCCCTCGCCGTCGCGATCCAGGTTGCCCGGCGCTTCCGGATGGTGGTCGCGCTGAAGGGCGGGACCACCTATGTCGCGGCCCCCGACGGCGAGTGCTGGTTCTACGAGAGCGGCAATGTCGGGCTGGCGACATCCGGTTCCGGCGATACTCTCGCGGGCGTCGTGACCGGGCTGGTGGCGCGCGGCGCAAGCCCGGCGCAGGCGGCAGTCTGGGGCGTCTACCTGCATGGGCAGGCCGGAAACCGCCTTGCGCGCAGCCTGGGGCCGATGGGTTTCCTGGCCCGCGAACTGCTGGCGGAAATCCCCGGCATCATGGCGGAACTGGCGCA
>NZ_JCACHA010000315.1:0-2864 GCF_059503625.1 Skermanella sp. | reverse complement strand
TGCAGGTCTTCCTGGCCGAGCAGCCGGCCCATCTCGCAGGCCAGCTCGTTCAGCAGCGCGCAGATGGCGGTATCGTCGAGCTCGCCGCTGTAGAGCGGCAGGACTTCACCGGTGAAGATCGCGACCGGCTCGCGGTCGCTGCCGGCGGCGCCCTCCCCGCCCGGCCACGCGTAGACCACCTCGCCACGGGTGAACATGCCGGACAGGAAGGGCTGGCCGGCGTCGGCCCGCCGCTTCATCCAGTCGTGGGCGGCGCGGACCGCTTCCTCGATATCGTAGATCCTGCCGGTTCGCTTCCAGCCTTCGCGCAGGCCCAGCGTGATCCGGAAATCGCGCCGCTCGCCGGAAGACCCGGTCACGGTTTCGAAGCGCCAGTCGTCGGACATCGAATCGGCTCCAGCAGGTGTGTGCATGTCAGGCTGCAATGTAAGTACGACAGGCACCGATTGAAGCCGTTATCGGTTAGTGCTCCTTGTTCCGGACGATCTTTTTCAGGCTGGATTTCGGCGAGCCGCAAATCCGTTCCGCTCGGATCATCAACCGCAAGCTCAATGCGCTGCCGGCCCATAGGGGTGCGGCGGAGTAAACCGCCGCACCCCGTTTCAGGTCGGCCGGCAGCCCAGCCGCAACGCTCCCCAGTGGCGCCCATGGACGAGGACCGGGGCGCTGACGTCCTTCATCAGCAGGAACCTCCCGCCGCCCATGTCGCGCCGGTAGGTCTGGACCAGCGCCGGTGCCCGGCTGCGGGCGGCAGCGATGCCGGTGAAGTCGTCGAAGATACGCCGGTTGCGGCAGTTGGCGACGTTCCAGGCGATGTCGCCCGGCCGCTGGGGCAGCGAGTATTTCAGGTTATGCGTCGGCAGGTAGCCGTTGCGGTCCACAGTGGCGCAGAAATCGATCCTCTGCTCCTTCTGAAGCACCGCCTCCTGGATCGGCGGCAGCAGCCGGTCGAACAGCTCCGTATAGCCCGTCAGGTATTGCTGGGGATCGGACCCGGCGATCGGCTGGTAGGCGGTCGAGAAGACTTCCTCGGCTCTGATGCCGCCGCTGTCGATGGTATCGTCCAGCAATCCCGAGATCTGGCGGGCCGCCGCCTGAACCGTCGCGATCAGCGCGTCGTCGCCGCTGTGCCAGCGGTCCAGCGCACGGGACAGGACCGCCGCGACATCGGCAGCCAGGTCGAGGAAATGGGCGTGGATGACCTCCCCTTCCGCATTGGCGACTTCCGCATGGATCGTGCCGATATCGGGGATCGCCAGCGTCAGCGGCGTCCCCGCCGGAGCGGTCCCGCTGTCCAGGCGGATCTGGGCGCCGCCGCTCGAGATGTTCTCGACCACCGCCGGCCGCCGGACCCCGCCGACGGTACACTCCACCCGCAGGTCGACGGCGACCCGCGCCGCCCGCCGCCGTTCGGCGAAGCGGGAGTTGCGCAGACTCGCGATCACCCGCTTCTCGATGTTGACCACCTGCCCGACCAGCTCGGAGGTATTGTGGCGAAGCTGGGTCGAGACCTTCGTCGTCACGCCGGCCTGGGTCGCGACGCTGCCGATCCGTTCATGCACCAGCCGGACGCTGTCGGCCGTCTGGCTGACCGACTGGGCGATGTCGCGGGTTACGGCGTCCTGCTCGACCACCGCCGCCGCGATCGCGCCGATCGTCTCGTTGACCATCTCCACCCGCCCGGCTACGTCGGAGATGGCCGAAACCGTTTCTCCGATCGCCTGCTGCATCGAGTGGATCTCGTTCCGGATATTGCCGGTCGCGTTGTTGGTCTGGTCGGCAAGCTGCTTGACCTCGTTGGCGACGACGGAAAAGCCCTTGCCGGCTTCGCCCGCCCGCGCCGCCTCGATGCTGGCGTTGAGCGCCAGCAGGCGCGTCTCCTTGGCGATCTTCTCGATCAGCGTCGCGATCGAGCCGATCCGGTCCGACACGTCGTTCAGGTTGGCGGCGATGCCCCGCGCCGCCTGCGACCGGGACGTCGCATCCTGCGCCGCTCCGGTCGACCGGTCGACCTGGGACGAGATTTCCGCGATGGAGGCGGAAAGCTCCTGCGCCGCCGCCGCTATGGTCTGCGCGTTGGCATCCGCCTCGTGCGACGCCGCGGCGACATGGTCGCCGTCCTCGCTGACCCGCTGCGCCGCACCCAGCACCTCGTCGGACGCCGATTCCATCGCCTGCGCCTTGCGGCGGACCAGCTGGACCGCGTCGTCCAGTTCCTGCTCGAAGGTGTCGGCCAGGTCCAGCAGCTCGTCTGTGACCTGCTGCTCCGTCTTGGTGTCGGTATAGACGGACAACGCCAGTTCCGCTTCCATCAGGAGCGTGCGGATCAGCGTCGCGGCCTGATCGGCGGCGGCCTGCCGGCTCCAGCGGTTGCGCTCGATCACCGAGCGCACCAGCCGCTCCATGATGAAGGAATAGGCCGAGAGGTAGAATCGGGGCTTCAGCCCGACGCGGTGATGCGCGGCCCCGATCCGCTGGACCCGCTCGACATAGGCGGAGTCGATGCCGTCGGCGAAAAGCTTGTGCCAGTGGTCCTGCTGGGCGCAGACCAGGCGGGAAACCATGCCCTCCGCGGCGATAAGCTCCGCGGTTTCTGGAAATCCCCTGAGAAAAGAATAGAAATCATTCAAAATATTGTCGAGGTCGGCGTTCACGTGCGGACCAAGTTGGAACAGCGAACGTTGCGTTGCAGCATCGATCCGCCAAAGGTCCAGCTCAAGCGACACTCCATGCGGTTGGCCCTTTATTCCGGCCGTGTCGCTGCCCGTCATGCAAACGTCCTCCCAGTTGAGGGAAGCGACCATCAGGTGTGCCGATTGCACTGACAATGATCTAGGTCAATAGTAATACAACTATGGCCTGAT
>NZ_JCACHA010000314.1:0-2865 GCF_059503625.1 Skermanella sp. | reverse complement strand
CGACGAGCGTCACCCTGGAACACGGGTTGAGGCAAATGCTATTGAACGGTATTGGCTCTAGGCCGACCTACGCACTCACACCAGGGGCATTGAAGATCGACCGGTGAATTTCGGCAGAGATGTCGGGCTGAAGATGCCCGACATCTGATATCAGGAGCCGAACAGTTTGACCGGCGGTCGGCAAGTGTTGGGCCGTGGCCCAACAAAAACCGTCCACAGGGGTCGATCTCTTCGGTCCGTGAAATAACGCTCATGACCGGTCAAACTCCCCGGCTGCTGGTAGCGTACCGGCCACATCCGCCGCCGGCAGCAGAAGGGCACTCGGCGCTTATGGACCCTGCTCGCTGCTCGATCCGGGTCGCGGCTGCGCTACTCCTCCATCGGCACGAAAAGACCGCCGCCCTGATGGGCGTCGCGGCCGAGCAGAATGGGGCCGGGCGCCAGCTCCCGTCGATCACCCAGGGCGCGACGACGCACAGGCGGTCGATGTCTGGGCGGCATGATGGCCGAGTTGCTCGACGAGATGGGGCGCCGCGGGTTCGATCCGGAGACGGCGGTTTTCTCCATCTGCCGGCAGTGACCCGATCAAGGACCGGTTAAGCGTATGGGAAGGTCGGCGGCGTATGGTGGCGGGACGATGCCACCAGAGTTGCCTTATGTCCGATCTTCCCACGACCGATGAGCATGCCCGGGTCCTGCTGCTTTCCAGCCGGCTGGCCGAGGCGGCGGCGGCTTACCGGCGGCTGATCGCGGAGCGGCCGGAAGACTTCACGCTCTATAACAATATGGCGGAGTCGCTGCGGCGGCTGGGCGCGCTGCGGGAGGCCCTGACGGCGCTGGACCGGGCCGACAGGCTGTTGCGCGGCCATGCCATGGTGGCGTTGAACCGGGCCGGGCTGATGGCGGAGCTGGGATGGACGGATGAAGCGGTGGGCGTGCTGGAGCCGCTGGTCCAGGCAAGTCCGGAGGATGCCGACCTTCGCCTGATGATGGGACGGCTGCTGCGTCGGGCCGGCGACCTGAAGGGAGTGGCGCGGAGCTTCGGGGTGGCGCTGCGGCTCCGGCCCGAGCATCCGGAAACGCTGCTGGCGGTGGCGGGGCTGCTGCAGGAGCAGGGCGAGACCGACGATGCCGAAAGGCTGTACCGGGCCGTGCTGGCGCTGGCGCCCGGCTTGGCGGAGGCTCCTCTGGCGCTGGGCGCCATCGCGCTGAAGCGGGGGCGTGGTGCCGAGGCGGTGGGGTTCTACCGGGAGGCGCTGAAGGCCGATCCGGCCCATGCCGGTGCTCAGCTCAGCCTGGGGAACGCGCTTCAGGAAGCGGCGCGGGCGGAGGAGGCGGGCGGCTGTTTCCGCCGGGCGCTGGCGGTGGACCGGGGAAACGCGACGGCCCGGTTCCGCGCCTGTTTCGCCAATTTGCCGATCATCTACCGGGACATGGACGAGCTGGAGCGGGCACGCGACCGCTATGCCCGCGATCTGGCTGCTATGGCGGATTACTACGCGGCTGCTTCGGTCGCCGAGCGGCGGGCGGCGGCGCTGGCGGTGGGGGGCAGCCAGCCGTTCTATCTGGCCTATCAGGGGCGGGACGACCTTGCCTTGCAGGTGCTTTACGGCGATCTGGCCGGCGGGCTGATGGCGGAGCGCTATCCGGACTTCGTCAAGCCGCTGGAAAGGCGGGATGGCTCCGAGGGTGGGGCCGGGAGTGGGGATGGGGGCGGCAGGCCGATGAGAATCGGTTTCGCCGCCGGGCATATCGGGCGGCATTCCGCCGTCAACGTCTCGCTGCGGGGATGGGCCGACGCCTTCGATCCGGCTGATGTGGAGCTGTTCTGCTACCATACCGGCGGGCGCAGCGACGACGAGACGGAGCGCTTCGCGGGTCTCAGCCGGGAATTCCGGCGCGGGCTGGGCGGTGTCGAGAACTGGGCGGAGACGATCCGGGGCGACGACCTGGACGCGCTGATCTACGGCGATGTCGGGATGGACCCGATGGTGGCCCGGCTGGCGGCCCTGAGGCTGGCGCCGGTGCAGGCGATGTCCACCGGGCATCCGGTCACGACGGGGCTGCCGACGGTCGACCTGTATCTGAGTTCGGCGCTGATGGAGCCGGAGGATGGGCAGGACCATTACCGGGAGCGTTTGATACGGTTGCCGAACCTGAGCTACGCGTACCGGCCGCTCGATCCGCCGGTGGTGCCGCTGGAGCGGTCGGACCTGGGCTTGCCGGAGGATGCGCCGGTCTACTGGTGCTGCCAGTCGCTGTTCAAATACCTGCCGTCGGACGACGAGCTGTTCGTCCGGATCGCGCGGCGGGTGCCGGACGCGCTGTTCCTGTTCATCGACTATATGCCGGCGCCCCGGGTGGCGCTGATCTTCCGGCAGCGGCTGGCGGCGGCCTTCGCCAAGGCCGGGCTGAACGCGGACCGGCATTGCCGGTTCCTGCCGCAGATGGACCATGCGCGGTTCGACGCAGTTGCCGGGCTGACCGACGTGTTCCTGGACAACCCATCATGGTCCGGGCACAACACGGCGCTGGAAGCGCTGCCCCACGGGCTGCCGGTCGTGACGCTGCCGGGGGCGCTGATGCGGCAGCGCCATTCCGCCGGTATCCTGGCGATGATCGGGCTGACCGGGACGGTGGCGGGCTGCCGGGACGAGTATGTCGAGATCGCGGCGCGGCTTGGCCTGAACAGCCGCGCGCGAAGCGAGTTGCGGCGCGCGGTGCGTCAGGCGGCGGGGAAGGCTTTCCATGACGCCTCCCCGGTCAGGGCGCTGGAGACGCTGCTGGCGGGGACGTCATCTTAGTGAAGGCGCTCCTGCCGTAGGTCGGTCTAGAGCGAAGCGGCAGCCGACAAGCAGGCGCGTC
>NZ_JCACHA010000313.1:0-2865 GCF_059503625.1 Skermanella sp. | reverse complement strand
CAACTACTTCGCCGCCGCAGGTTACGATGCAGACCGATCGAAAACTGCTCTAAAGCGCCGCCCGGCCGGAGCGCGGCGGCAAGCCGCGTGGTGGCACCGGGGAAGTCCACGACCGGCACGTGCAGGAGGGAGGCGCAGGCCCAGATCCCGTTGAACTCTTTCTGCCAAGCCACATCCTCGATGCGCATGTGCCGGACCTCGCCCCGACTGCCGACGCGCTCCCGCGCCAGCCGCACCATCTCGGCTGACGCGTCGAAGGCCACCTAGCCTGTCCCACGGACGCCTCCTCTGGTGGCTGCTCAACACCTCCACCTTGGCACATCGATGCCGTTGGGGGGGCGTCCACACCATCAAGTTCTTTCATCCGAGAACAGAACCCTCTAGGGCGCCCTGTGCAACAAGATGCCCACGTGCCAGTGGCACTCCCATCTCACAGGCCAGTCCTGTTGTCTCCCAAGTGAGCGACACTACTCCGCCGAGTTGACCTCGCACCGTGCCTTCCAGCACGCGCATACCAAAGCCAAGGCGCCCGGGCGGCCCAGGTACTACCGGCCCGCCCGCCTCCACCCAGCGCAGCCGTAGGGTCGTGTTGGCCAGGTCGAGGTGCCACGACACCGAAACGCGTCCCTCTGGTACCGACAGCGCGCCGTGCTTCACCGCGTTTGTCGCTAACTCATGCAGCACCATGGCAATCGGCTGCGCCGCGCCGGGTGGCAGTACCACGGGTGGCCCGTTCAGCTCGGCGCGTTGTCCGGCGAGGAAGGGCGCGATTTCACCCCGCACAAGCGCGCGCATATCAGCCCCAATCCAGCGGTCTTCGGCCAGCAGCGTCTGCGCCCGTGCGAGTGCGCTCACCCGACCCTCTACCGCTCGGGCGTAGGACGCGGCGTCCTCCTTAGGAGTTAGACGCAGCGCCGCCTGCACTACGGCAAGCGCATTCTTGGCCCGGTGGTCCACCTCGCGCGAGAGGAGGGCCTGTCGCTCCTCAGCTGCCTTTCGCTCGGTCACGTCGGTCAGGACGGCGAGGAAGCGGCGCCGTCCCGCTTGTTGGAAGTGGCGGCCATGGACTTCCAGCCAGCGCTCTTCCCCATCCGAGCCGCGCCGGATGCGATGGATTAGATGAAAAGTGTCGTCCTCCCGCGCCGTGCGCTCATGCTCAGCCCGTATGGCCGCGATGTCGTCCGGATGGATCAAGCCAAGAAAAGCGGCCCGTGGGGCCCGGCCGTCGGGTGGGGTGGGCATGCCGTATAGCTCGAAGACGCGGGGCGTGCCGATGCCTTCCTCGCCCTCCAGATCCACGTCCCAGATGCCGAGGCTGACCGCTTCCGTGGCGAGACGCAACCGTGACTCGCTTTCTCGCAGCGCCGCCTCGGCCCGCTTTCGGGCGGTGGTATCGCTCGCCTGGATGACGAAGAACCGCACGGCTCGGTCTGAGCCCTTGACCGCGGTGACGGCGGCGTCCGCGGTGCGAACCTCGCCGTCAGCGGCTTGGTACAGGTCTTCGGAAAGCACCGGACCGTCGACCCGCGCGGCTTCGGCCAGACGACCGAACCAGGCGTCACGCATGGCGGGCAGGCCGGCCCAGAAAGGGGTGTCCCAAAACAAGCGCCCGATCACCTGCTCGCGTCTCAGCTGAGCGGCGCGCAACGGCAACTCGTTGATCTCAAGCGTGACACCCTCCGGGGAGAGAACGGCCATGAATTGGAACTGCTGGTCAAAGACTCCGCGGAAGCGCTCCTCGCTCGCTCGCAGTGCCTGTTCAGCCGCGTCGCGTGCGGTCTCGTCGCGCAATGTAAGCACCGCGCCGACCTGCGTGCCATCAACGGCCAGCAGCGGCCGCGCACTGCCAACGGCGAGCACCTCGGAGCCATCTGGCCGGCGGATACGCCAGCGCGCATCAGTCACCGTTTCGCCCCGGAGCACGGCGCGCGCGAGCGGCAGCTCGGCTGACGGATAGGTGCGACCGTCCTCGGTCAAGAGGTGGTAGGTCTTGCTGTACGCATCAGGCAGGACATCCAGCCGCGCCACACCGTGGATCCGAGCTGCTGCGTCGTTCACGAACGTGATGCGCCCGGCGGCATCAGCAACGATCACCCCCTCGGCGAGCTGCCCAAGGATTCCGGCGTGCTCGGTCAGCCGGACCCCGTCCTCATCGGTCCGAAGCGGCGTTAGCGTGCCGCTGGCCCCGAAACGGATTTCATCTTCCCGGAGGTACCAGCGCTCACCGGCCGTGCCTCCTTCAGCAAGTCCGGTAGCTATCTCCTCCTCTGGCACACCGGCGGTCCGGCCCGCTGGGTCGGCCGTAAACATCGCGTACTCGGTCTCGCCCGTCGCAGTCATCCGGGATGCATGGGATTGCTTGGTGAGGTTATCGGCGAGACCGGCATAGGTCGGAATGCGATCAAGGGTCGTGCCGAGGACACGCTCAGCATCCGCCAAGTCGAAGTTCTGCTGAAGGGTAAGCCAATAGGCGCCTCCCGTGCCACAGAAGCGCCCAAGGCGAGTTGCCATTTCAGGCGTGACACCGGTCATGCCCGAGAGCAGGCGGTGAAGCGCCTGCCGTGTGACGCCGAGTTCGCGCGCGGCACGGGCGACTGAAATGCCGGATACTGCGAGCATCCGCTGTCGCAATACTGAGCCTGGGTGGGGAGGCGCCGCCGGCTGCGATGTCGCCGAGCCCGGGCCCTCCGGAATTTCACTCAAGCCTTCCCCTCCGATCTCCTGCGGACCGCAGAGCCCACGATCAGAGTGTAAACTGGTCCGGACACATAGAAAACTTGAGGTTCACGGGCGTCGAAGCGGCTTTGTTCTGGCTAGAGCATTTCAGGTTTAGTCGAACGCGTAGCCTGAGTTGGCAAGGTAGTT
>NZ_JCACHA010000312.1:0-2877 GCF_059503625.1 Skermanella sp. | reverse complement strand
ATCATCCGGTGATACGTACCGTCCTGAAGCACCTGTCGATAGACTTCGGCATCGAGATCCACCACGACGGCGATCTGCCGGCCCGCTCCGGGCTGGGTTCCAGCTCGGCGTTCACGGTCGGCATCCTGCATGCCCTGCACGCCCTGGAGGGCCGGCTCAGAAGCAAGCAGCAGCTTGCGGACGAGGCGATCTTCGTCGAACAGAAGCTGCTGCTCGAAAGCGTCGGCGTCCAGGATCAGATCGAGACCGCCTTCGGCGGATTGAACCGGATCACCATCCGGCAGGACGGTTCATACGACGTCCAGCGCCTCATCCTCCCGACGCTCCGCATGGAGGAACTCCGTTCCCATCTCATGCTGTTCTACACGGGCGTTTCGTGCTTCGGGTCGAGCATCGCCGCCGACGTGGTCGCCTCCATGCCGAACAAGCATCAGGAGTTGACATTGATGCGGCAGATGGTCGACGAGGCCGTCGATTGTCTGGCCGGCGGCGGAGACTTGAACGGCTTCGGCCGGATGCTCCATGAATCATGGCAGTTGAAGCGCAGCCTGTCGGGCAGGATCGCACCCGCCTTCATCGACGAGATCTACCAGGCCGCCCGCGCGGCGGGCGCCGTCGGCGGCAAGCTGCTTGGAGCGGGCGGCGGCGGCTTCATGCTGTTCTTCGTGCCGCCGGAAGTTCAACAAAGCGTTCGGAGCGCGCTCGGCGATCTCCTGACGATCCCGATCGAGTTCGAGCGTAGCGGGACGAAGCTCATCTTCCACGAGCCGGACAGCGCATCGTCAGCCTGAGCGCGGGCCGAAGGCGTCCCGCCACCAGGAGATCGTCCGGCGGATACCCTCCTCCAGCGGGATCGTCGCGGTCCAGCCGAGTTCCCGGTGCGCCTTGGAGCAATCCAGGCAGAGCGCCGTCCTGATCGTCGGCTGCGACAGGTCGTAGCGGACCGTCAGGTCCCGGCCGGATGCGGCGACGATCATGGCTACCAGGTCCCTGACCGCCACCGCCCGTCCGGACCCGGCGTTGAACAGCTCGTACGGGGTCTTCTGGATGTCGACGGCGCGCTCGACGAAGTCGACCAGATCGGCGACATGGATCAGGTCGCGGGCCTCCTCGCCGCTGCCCCAGACGGTGACGACGCCGTCCGCCGCCGTCATCGCCTTGGTCACGGTCGCGCCGAAGACGTGGCTTCTTTCCAGGTCGAACTTGTCGTGCGGACCGTAGACGTTGGAATGCCGGATCACCGTATGCCGGGTGGTTCCCAGGCGGGAGAAGAACTCGCACATCTTCTCGACATAGATCTTGGTCCAGCCGATGCCGAAATAGCGGTCGTTCAAGGCTTCGGCCGGGTCCCAATCGGTTTCCGCCAGGGGAGTGTCCGACGACGGATACATCATTGTGCAGCTGAAGAAGACGAAGTGCCCCACCCCAAGGTCATGGGCGGCGCGCAGGAGGAGCGAGTTCATGACGGCGTTGTCGGTGACATGGATATGGGGCCGCGTCACGATGTCTTTCGAACCGGACGTCGTGGCGGCGGCCTGGATCACCACGTCCATGCCGTCCAGCAGACGGGAAACGGTATCGGCGTCGCGCAGGTCGCCCTGGTGCCAGACGACGCCCGGACAATCGTAGGCCGGCCGGGTGAAGCGCACGGCATGGATTTCCAGATCGCCGCGCAGGGCCAGGGCTTCGGTCAGGTTGCGCCCGATGAAGCCGGTCGCCCCGCAGACCAGGACCTTCCGTTTCGCCGTCATCCTATCGGCCGCTCCTGATAGTCATCCCCTGGCGTCCAGCGCGCCGGGATTGTCGTTCAGCCACCGGAAGGTGCTCTCGATCCCTTCCCGCAGCCCGATCCGGGCGCGCCATCCCAGTTCCGTCATCCTGGACACGTCCAGCAGCTTGCGCGGAGCGCCGTCGGGCTTGCCGGGGTCGAATACGAACCCGCCCCGGTATCCGGCCACCTCGGCGATCAGTTCGGCAAGTTCGCGGATCGAGACGTCTTCGCCGATCCCGGCGTTGACGTGCCGGGAGCCGGAGTAGCGTTTCATCAGGAAGACGCAGGCATCGGCCGCATCGTCCACATGCATGAACTCCCGCCGCGGCGAACCCGTGCCCCAAAGCTCGATACGGTCCAGCCGGTCCCGTTTGCCGGCCTGGATCTTCCGCATCAGCGCCGGCAGGACATGGCCGCTCATCAGGTCGAAGTTGTCGTTGGGACCGTACAGGTTGGTCGGCACCGTGGAAATGAAGTCGCAGCCATGCTGGCGCCGGTAATCCTGGCACATCTGGATGCCGGCGATCTTGGCGATCGAATAGGGCCGGTTGGTCGCTTCGGGCGGACCCGACAGCAGCGCGTCCTCGGCCATCGGCTGGGGCGCCAGCTTGGGATAGACGCAGGACGACCCGAGGAACAGAAGCTTCTCCACACCGACCTGATGGGCGGTGCGGATGATGTTGGCGCCGATCAGCAGGTTGTCGTAGATGAAGTCGGCCGGCAGGGAGTCGTTGGCATGGATGCCGCCGACCCTGGCCGCCGCGACGAAGACGGCGTCCGGCCGGTTCCCGGACATCCAGTCCTCGACATCGGCCTGGCGGCGCAGGTCCAGGCTCCGCCGGTCCACCGTCAGGACCGTGCAGTCCTCGCCGGCAAGGCGGCGCACGAGCGCCGAGCCCACCATGCCCGTATGGCCGGCCACCCAGACGCGCTTTCCGGTAAGATCATACAGCATGGGAACCTGCATGGGGGAAACGCATGGCGCCGCCGGTACAGCGTCGCCTCGCATCCGGCTCGAAGCACGGATGGCGGAACAGGCCCCGACCTGCGGACTAGGGCGAGTCTAGAGAGAAAGCGTTAACTTAAAATTTACACGACTTTAACCT
>NZ_JCACHA010000311.1:0-2879 GCF_059503625.1 Skermanella sp. | reverse complement strand
GACAAGCAGGCGCGTCTATGTCGGCTGCCGCTTCGCTTTAGACCGACCTACGGCAGGAGCGTCTTCATCGGTTGAAATCTTCGGCTCTTGGGATCAGACCAGCGAGAACACGGCGCCGGCCCCGACGAAGGCGAGGCAGATGACGGCCCGCATCAGAAGCCCGGTCTTCAGGTAACTGGTGGATTTGTGAATGCTGGTCACCCGGCCGGCTTTGGGCTGGGAATGGCTTGCGCCGACGTGATCGAGATATTCGCTATAGACTGACATTTGTCCGCTCCACAAAACTTAAGGGGCGGCGCTTCCTTCCCTCGACACCCACAAGGCTGGGCTGAAACCCGGTTCATTGTGCGGTGCAGCATAGTAACATTAGTATCGTTACTAACTCGTAAATTGGAAGCCACACCGGCGCATGGCTCGCATGCGTCCGATGTGCAAAAAGGGGACAGCAGTCAGGCAGCGAACTCCGTTTTGGGGACGCCGAGGATCTTGGCCAACTGCTTCATACGGGCCTGGACCGCCTCGCTGTCCGGGATATCTTCGGCGCCATCCGCCACTTCCAGCCGCACGGCATCCGTCGTGATGCGGAGGCGTGCTGAGTCGAGGATGGCCGGAACGCTGCCCGAGAAGCGGTGGCCAAGCTGAAGGGCACGGCCGAGAATCTGGGCGCGCCGGTGGATGCTCGGCGTTATCAGCGCCAGTTCCTTCTGGATCGCCGGATCGTCCGGCTTGCCGGCATGCCGGGCGTGGAGAGCGGCGCCGATGAAGACGCGTTCCGGATGGGTGAGGCCGATGAACGGGAAGTGGACGATCCGCCGGAAACATTCCTGTGCCTTGACGTCGGCATGGTCGGCCCAGGCTATGTCGGACAGCGCGCAGGTCGCCTCCCTCAGCCGTCTTTCCTCATTCGTCTCGTCCGGGAAAAGCTGGTCGGTCCAGCGTACCAGGGCTGGGGCGAAGCCGGGCACCCGCGCCGTGGGAAGTCCGAATGCCTGGGCGCCTTCGATAAGCGGATCGCAATACTGCTCCTCGGGCGTCAGTTGGGAATACAGCCAGCCCTCCCGCAATCCCAGGGCAGAGAAGACGACCCGCTCCGGCCGAAGGTTCTTGAGCAGCCTGTCCATCACCAGCGCCGCCGCCGCGATCGTGGACGAGCGCCGCGACGAAACGCCGGGCAGATCGGTCAGCTTTTCCGGCGACATCTTCCAGACCGACTTGGCGAAGTCCCGCAACTCCGCCGCATCGACATCGTAGCCGTGGGCCACCTTCAGCGGTGCGTCGATCGCTTCCATATGCGCGCGGGCCAATGCCCGCCAGCCGCCGCCGACGGCATGGAACACCGGCTTGGTGAGCAGCGGCGGCAACTGGTCCTTCATGATCTCGTCGATCCGGCGCTTGGCGCCGTCGCCCAACTCCTGCATCATCGATTCGACCGGCAACGCCCCCAGCGGCAGGCTGACCGAACGTTCGCCGACATGGTCCTCCAGCGCTTCGGCAACCTCCAGGCTGCCGCCGCCCATGTCACCGACAAGTCCCTTGGGCCGGTAGAACCCGGAAATTACGCCAAGCGTCGCATAGTGCGCCTCTTCCGCTCCGCTGAGGATCTGGATATCGCGGCCGCTCCGTTTCTTGATCGCCGTGATAAGGTCTTTGCCGTTGCTGGCACGGCGTACCGCTTCCGTTGCGATGATGTCGAGCCGGCTGACGCCCATCGCCTCCGCGATCGCGCAGAAGCGATGGACCGCCCGCACCGTGCAGGCCATCGGGCCGGACGCCAGTTCCCCGGTTCGATCCAGCCCCGTACCCAGCGCGCACAGCGACTTCTCGTTAAAGCGGGGCAGAGGTGCCCGGCTCAGGTCGTTGTAGACGACCAGACGGACGGAGTTGGAGCCGATATCGATCACGCCGTAGTGGGTGTGGTTTACTGCAAGTACCCGTTCCGGATCGAGCATCGTTCCCTCCGAATTCATGACTGGCCCAAATTCTTGATTACATAGACCACCCATCAACTCGGAAAGCGCGGGTTTGCTCCTTAACCCGGTGTTATTTGCCGCAGCACCACTTTTCCGCGCCGTTGGCCGCGCACCGGGACAGCCCAGTGTCAGACATGGCTCAGGTTCAGGTCGCGCAGCACGGCCACTTCGCTGGCCTGCTCATCCAGCCGCGCCTTGACCGCATCGCCGATGGATACGACGCCGACCAGCTCGCCCGAGGCATCGACGACCGGCACATGGCGGTGACGGCGCAACGTCATCATCTTCATCAGATCCTTGACCGGCTCCGACGGCTGGCAGGTCCTGACCTCCTTCGTCATCATGTCCTCGACCCGCATCGCCAGGGCCGCCGCCAGCCCCCTGTCGGCAATCGCCCTGACGATGTCGCGTTCGGAGAGGATGCCGGACAGCTTGCCCCGGCGGTCGAGCACCACGACGGCGCCGATCCTCTTTTCAGTCAGCAGGCGCGCGGCGCTCTCCAAGCTCTCGGAAGGCGCGATGGAGACGATGGTGTGGCCCTTGTGTTTCAGCAGGTCGGAAACGCTGGTCATGTCTTCCCCCATTGGCGTTGATACCGCGATATGCGGTAACGGCACTCGTTGGTCGGTTCGACTTCTAGAGCAGCAGATTTCAGGTTGTATCAGGCGGTCTTATGCTGGCCGTGCTCGACGCCGGCCATATTCGGGTCCTTGCCCTTGACGCCGCCGGATGCCAGGGTTGGCGACGTGCAACGAATTAACCCATTTGAGAACTTTACCATCGTCATAGGGCCTACGGCAATTGACTTTGTTGCTAAAAAGCTTGCAAGCGCGACCGGATATTCCAGGGCTCGACCGCTCTCGTCAGGCTGCCGCGCCGACTCCGCCGCAACCGGCGGCATGGGGGTTG
>NZ_JCACHA010000310.1:0-2886 GCF_059503625.1 Skermanella sp. | reverse complement strand
TCCCGTCCCGATGCACCGCCTCGATCTCGCGGCTGGTGCCGGCCACGGACTCGTTCCGGATTCCGACATCGTGGCGCATCAAGGGCGTATAGCCGGTACCCTGCAGCGTCGGCATCAGCACGTCCACCGACCGGCCGGTCACCTCCGCCGCCGACCAGCCGAACAGACGCTCGGCTGCCGGGTTGAACAGGCGGATACGGCCCATGGCATCGGCTACCACGATGCCGATGCCGACCGTCCGCACCAGCGTCGCCAGGCGGACCTCTTCCTGCTCGACCCGGCGGAAGGCTTCCACCTCACCCGTGCGGTCGCGTCCGGAGCCCCGGAAACCATGGAAGCCGCCGTCCTGCCCGACGATCGGCTCGCCATTGATGCAGATGTGCCGAAGCGCTCCGTCGGCGCCGTTGATATCGTAGTGGAAGTCGCGGAACGGCTGCCCGGCGGCCAGCACGGCTTCGTACTCTGCCCAGCTTGGATCGTCAGGCGCCGCCGAGACTTCGCGCCGGGTGCGCCCGAGAACCCGTGCCGGGTCGAGTCCGATCCGGGAAATGCCTTTCGACATCTCCGTGAAGCGGCCTGCGGCATCGCATTCCCAGTACCAGTCGGCGGACAGTTCGGTGAGGGCACGAAACTTCGCCTCCGTCTCTTCCAGCGATCGGCGTTGACGCTCCCTCTCCGCGGCCAAGCCGGCAAGACGGACTGCGGCCGCGACGGCGACGAGGGAGATGACGGCGCCGGCGCCGGCCATCCAGATCGCCACCTTGCGCCAGAAGACAAGGATGTCGTCGACGGAGCGCCCGGCGAGAACGACGAGGGGAAAAGGGGAGGGCAGGTCGCGGTAGGCGAAGACCCGGTCGACCCGGTCGAGGACGCCGGTGGCGCGGTAATTGCCCCATGGCTCGGTTTTGAGCAGTTCGAACACCTTGGCCGTCGCGATTGACTGGCCCAGGCCGTTCGGATCATCGAGCGTCGTCCTGGAGCGGGTGCGCACGACGCCATCGTGCCCGGCAAGGGTCGCGATGCCGCCCGGCCCTAAGTCGAAGGCCCGGAGCTGGTTGGATATCGCATAGGGGTCCAGCACGACCACGACCACCCCGCCGAAGCCGCCGTCGGGTGCGTTGACCCGCATGGAAACGGGCAGGGACCACTTTCCCGAATTGCGGCCCATGACGGGCGGCCCGACGAATGCCGCCCCGGTGTCCCGAGCGATGTGTACGGAGATGTGGCTTTGATCCAGGTAACCGGCCCGGCCGTCCGGAGGCAGATCGAGAGTGGAGGCAACCAGGAAACCGTCGCGGTCGACGACCGAGACCTGCACCGCAACGTCCAGCAGGAACGCCTGCTGCGCCAGCGAACGCTTCAGGTCGAGCTGGCCAGGATCGGTCTCGATGTCGTGCCGAACCGTACGAAGCAGTTGCTCGGCATTTGCGAACAGCCAGAAGGACTGCCGCTCCAAAGCCTGGGCCAGGTTCGAGACTTCACGCTCCGCTGCTTTCAACGCCGTTTCCCGCTCGACGATCAGGAATGTGCCGATAGCTCCCCAGATCACGGCAAGGACCGTCAAGAGTGCCGTGATATGGCTGATGCGGATATTGAGCATGTCGTCTCCCCTGTTCCGGGAGGGAGTTTACAACCTTATCTCTAAGGAAAAAATTAAAGGACCACTTTTGGTTAGACTGGCCATCCGTACCGGGGTTGTATGATCCCGGTGCGATCCGGCACCACGATATCTGCGCGGCTACTCCCATCAAGCCCCTTGAACATCGGCCCTAATACGGTATTGGGAATTCAGGATTATTAACGCAGCTGGTAATACCAGTGCTCCGCCACGGCTATGATGCCGAGGCAGCTTCCAGGTATTCCAGGGGAATGCGCGGATGTCGGCCCACCGCCGGGCGGTCCGATCGGCAGGGAGAGTTAACGGGATGAGCGAAGCGGAAGTCCAAATCTCTTGCATACAATTCGAACCGCGCATCGGTGAAACGGAGCAGAACGTCGCGACCAGCGTTTCGCTGATCGGCGATGCGGCGGCGGGCGGCTCTAAGCTGATCGTCCTGCCGGAGCTTTGCAATTCGGGATACGTGCTGAACTCCCGTGAGGAAGCCTACGAGCTTTCGGAAACGGTGGAGACCGGAAACTCCATCGCCGCCTGGAGAGCGGCGGCAGCCGACATGGACATCCACATCGTCGCCGGCTTCATCGAGCGGCAGGATGACCGCCTCTACAACAGCACCGTCGTGCTGGGGCCGAAGGGACTGATCGGGACCTACCGCAAGAACCACCTCTGGAACGCGGAGGCACTCTACTTCGAGCGCGGCGACCTAGGCTTTCCCGTCTTCCACACACCGTTCGGCCGGATCGGCGTCCTGATCTGCTACGACGGCTGGTTCCCCGAGGCATGGCGCCTGCTGGCGCTCCAGGGCGCGGATCTCGTTTGCGTCCCGACCAACTGGGTGCCCATGGCCGAACAGCCCGCGAACGCCCCGGCGATGGCGAACATCCTGTGCATGGCCGCCGCCCACAGCAACTCCATGTTCGTCGCCGCCTGCGACCGGATCGGGACCGAACGCGGCCAGCCTTTCATCGGCCAGAGCCTGATCGTCAACCCCAACGGCTGGCCCGTCGCCGGCCCCGCCAGCGTGTCGGAGCCCGGCACGGTGACCGCCGTGTGCAATCTCTCGGCGGCGCGGCGCCAACGTACCTGGAACAGCTTCAATCAGGTCATGCGGGACCGCAGGACCGACCTCTACCCGGAGATGCTCGGTACGCCGACGCGTCCCGGCTGGTACTGAAAAGACTGATGCGTAGGTCGGGTAAAGCGAAGCGGCACCCGACGCGCCTGCTCGTCGGGTGCCGCTTCGCTTTACCCGACCGACGAGGCGTGAG
>NZ_JCACHA010000309.1:0-2897 GCF_059503625.1 Skermanella sp. | reverse complement strand
CTGTAGTACTAGGCGGCAATCGGCTTAGTTGCGCTGACGGTTGTTCGGGATCATGAGTCCGAGGTATGGGAGTTGAACACTACTGGCAACCCCGTTTAGAAGCTCCGTCCTCCCAACCATCTCATTGATTTAGCGGACGTACCACTAAGCAGCTGCCATTGGCGGTGATCATCATCTAATCACCATTACCACTATCTACATTCTATCTTTTCTTGGCGCGTAATTATATGACCTTCTAGACGTCCCCCCCAACGATCATAAAATGGTCCACTAGAGAGACCAACTTGCAGAACTAGCCTTCGACCATCTTCAATGAGGTTTATTCTTACCTCAGAAGTATTATTATTAGAGGCAGCCTGCCATTGCCAGCTTATTATACGATGCCCAGGTTCTGCATTGTATTCTTCATTTACGACTTTGGTACTTATAACTTCTTTCGCATGATCGTTGTGAAATATATTAACACCGAAAACTTTTACTATTGGGACGCAAGAGTTTTGTATTTCCTCACCAGTCGTCGTTTTGCAGTAATCAAGCGGAGCTCCGGCAAGAGCGAAGAAATCAAAGGAATGCTGGATCGGAATCATGAAATTGATCGCATCTGCTGGTGAAGCGTTTCCCCAGTTGATACCGATCAACCGTCCATTTTTATTAAAAACTGGACCTCCGCTGCTTCCCGGTTCGATCTGAGCAGTGTATTGCCAATACCCTCTATCTGAGTCTTTTCCACTAAGCGTTCCAGGTGTTGGCTTCAGTCCCAAACCAAGGTCGTAGCCAAGCACATACACCGATTCAGCGTCCTTAACCTGTGTCTCGCGACACGCACGCACAAAATTATAAGGGCTACCCTTTTCTTCTGCCTTCAGCAACGCAATATCTTGTACAGGGTCATACTTAATTACCCGAGCCACGAGGACTATGCCGGTGGGATCATCAGGATCAAACGCTGAACCTTGTTGAGCTCGTATCCTGATATCTGAGTAAGGCCGCAAGTCGTCATCAGCCAAAAGATGGTAATTAGTTAACATATATCCACTACTCGAGATAAAAAACCCAGTTCCGCTCTCTACTATGCCTTCATTTTCTTGATTTTTACCGCGAATGACAACAAATGCAGTCGCTGATTTGTAAACGCTATGCAACCTTTCAAGAACATTATCCTCTGCCATGGCTGGATAAATCAAAAGACTATACGTAATGCTAACTAGAACAAGCACCCACATAAACAATACTCCGATAGCTGTTTTGTCAACTCGGCTTCCCGTATAGCTCTTGTATTGTTACAACGTCTCCTGGACTAAGTTTGCCTCCATTATTATCCTCCGGATTACAATAGTTCATTACCGATTCATTATCCCATGGAGTTAACTTAGTATCACCTGAAATAAGCTCCCCTGGTTCCTCTTTACACTCACCTGGAGTATCAGGACGATTGTGTTCATGTGCAAGTGCCAAAGCATGACCAAACTCGTGTACCGCCATACTTTTTATGCATTTTTCGTATATTTCTACCGAACTTTTGCATTTGGATCCCCAATTTACGAATTTAAAATTCAGTCTAACTCCATTCTTTAAATTTTTCAACTTATTTCCTAATGCTCTTGTTCTAGGTCCAAGATCTTTAACTCCAATACGTATATCACTGCCGCTCTCGTTGCATGATGACCAACCTTTTATGATCAATGCAGAATGTTTATCCCAGCTGTCAGTAATGGCCCGTTGGACGAGTTTACGCTGATCGTTCCAATCCTCGCGTGTAACTTCCCAGCAAACTGTTAGAATGCGTTGTTGGATTAAAGAGCCCCAAGTCCATTTATTTGCCAAAAGCACATAGCCTCTTCCAACTAAATCGTAGCGATCACCGTTGAACTCGAAAAATTTAAGTGCCGGCAAAGGTGGTATTCTCGTAACATCTGGTAACTCAAGGTTTTGGGCTACAGCGTTGTGTGGCTTGAACACTTCTATGCACAAGAAAAAGGCAAATATCAGAGTCGAAACAATTTTTACATCAAAACAATCGGAAACTTTGATCATATATCGCCTCTTTTGGCCCTTGTGCATGCTTAGAGAAGAATCCTAACTACCTTTCTATTGAGGTGGCTGCGTTTGATTTCCCGCACCTGCAGCTCTAATTTCTTCAAGAACAGTACTTAGGTCAATATCTGGTTTCGCCTGTACCATGGCAACAATCTTATCAAAGCCTGCACATACGGGATTTACCATTTTGAACGTGATAGTGTTGCTTCTTGATGCGTCAGCTGTTCCACCTCTTTCCGCGTTCAAAGTCGGAGCGACAGTATTTACAAGAGGGCCTGCTCCCGCAAAGTTTAAAGTAGCCGGGACAGCTAAAGTTAATTTACCTGTCTCAGTAGCTTTAGCTGATACAAGAAAGTTAATATCGACGCCGCAAAACATCAAACCGCTTCGATACTCTTGTGGCACGATTGGTTTAGTAGAATCCTGACCAATAGCATCTGACGCCAACCGCAGGCGGAATCGCTTTACTGCATCAGCAACCTGGGCGGACGCTTCGTCAAGTGTAATCCGTTCTTCTCCTAATATTTCTTCAGGTGTAGTTTGGGTGCACGCCGTTGAGAGACAAGAAATTGCAATAAAAATAAAAAACTTGTAAAAGTTGTTTTTAGTATGCTTTTTTGTATCACTAAGAGACACCTGCTGATCGCTGGAAAACATCTCTGCTTTGTGTTTAATTTCGTCAAGGTTTTGTTTGTTATAATCGCGTGGATGATTTGTTGTTATTTTACTCTGCACATGCTTAAGTGACACGCTTTCCTCCAGACATTCGTTTGACGCACAAATAACTCAGTAGGTTGGACCTTAGTACTACAGTACAGTCGCTCTCCGCTCTATATCAGCAGTATAATTTCTAGTTCGGC
>NZ_JCACHA010000308.1:0-2897 GCF_059503625.1 Skermanella sp. | reverse complement strand
AGCCGGTCGTGCTCGGGCGCCGGGGGATTGTGGACGGGGGTATTGTAGCCCAGCATGACCATCTCGACGCCCTGGAGCCCCATCACCCGATAGGTCTCCGGCCAGCGGCGGTCGTTGCATATGCACATTCCCATAAGCCCGCCGAAGGCATGGACGACCGGCCAGCTCAGGTTTCCAACCTCGAAATACCGTTTCTCAAGGTGCTGGAACGGCCGCTCGGGTTCGTGCGCGGCATGGCCGGGCAGATGGATCTTCCGGTATTTGCTGACGATGCGTCCCGATTTGTCGACCAGGATGGACGTATTGAACCGGCGCTCCCGGCCATCCTCCACGACGGCCTCGGCATAGCCGATCTGGAAGCCGATCTCCAGACGGACGGCTTCGTCGAACAACGGCTGCGTCTGCGGTCCCGGCATGTCCCGCTCGAAGAAGAAATCGATATCTTCCTGCCGTTCGAAGAACCACCGCGGAAAGAACGTCGTCAGGGCCAGTTCCGGAAACACGACCAGATCGCATCCGTGGCCTTTGGCGTCCCGCATCAGGTGGATCAGCCTGCCCACCACCTCGGTCCTGCTTTCATCCCGGCGGATCGGCCCAAGCTGAGCCGCCCCCACTGTCACTGTTCTTGTCACGTCGCTTTTCCCTCGGAGCTTCGTTGCAGTACGGCTCGTGTAGCCGCCCGAGCGTTAAGCCTATGCAAGATACGCGCTAGTGTCTCAGGACAGTGATTATGATGACCTGGCAACTTTGTAGAAGCGGCCTCCGGCCGCTTGCAGCGCGCGGAACGCGCACTGTTCGCTATTTCAGGCAAACGGCCTTCAGGACGGCGCCCAGCGTGTCCGCGTTGACCGGTTTGTGCAGCAGGCGGCAACCGCTTCTCTCGGCTTCCGCCAGCCGCTCCGGCGACGTGTCGCCGGTCAGCAGGATCGCGGCTTCCGTTCCGTGGCGGCGCGCGGCGGCGACGACATCCGTGCCCCGTTCGCCATGAGCCAGGGAGTAGTCGGCTATAACCACGTCCAGCGGCCTGTCCAGCGTCCTGAACAGTTCCTTGGCCTGGCCCAGGGTCCGGACCGCATGAACCTGCACGTCCCAGGATCGCAGCATCACTTCCAGCCCGCGCAGGACCAGCGGCTCGTCGTCGATCACCAGGGCGGAGCAGCCCGCAAGGCTCTGGATGCCGAAATATCTCCGATCCGACGCTGCCGTCTCTTCGTCGTCGGCCTGGGCAAGGACCAGCGAAAAGGTCGAGCCGCGGCCGATCTCCGAAGCCACTGCGATCTCGATACCGAGCAGCGCCGCGACGCGCCGTGCCGTCGCCAGCCCGATGCCGAACCCGCGGGAGTGGTCGCGGGCGGTTTCGGCGCCCTGGTAGAATTCGTCGAAGATGCGTTCGCTGTCTTTCTTCGCGATGCCCAGCCCGGTATCGGTCACGTCAAGCACGACATGCCCGTCTTCGACCCGGGTCAGGACGGAAACGCTGCCGTCCGGCGTGTACTTGATCGCGTTGGAGATGAGGTTGCGCAGGATCAGTTCGAGCAGCAGGGGATCGGAACGGACGCGCAGGTGAACGGGCGGCACGTGGAAGCGCAGGCCGGCTGCCTGCGCCGGCCGCTGGAACTCGTCGAAGAGCCGTTGCAGCAACTCGTCCAGCAGGAAATCGCGGAGGTCGGCGGTCACGATGCCGGCATCGAGCCGCGCCACTTGCAGCAACCCGTTCAGCATCCCGATCAGGCTGTCGATGCTGCTCGCCAGGGGTTCGACCAGCTCGCGCTCCTTCGGACCGAGCGGGCGTCTCTTCAAGAGGTCGAGGAACAGGCTGGCCGAGGTGACGGGCTGGCGCAGGTCATGGCTGACCGATGCCAGGAAACGCGACTTCGCCCGGCTGGCCTGCTCCGCCTCGGCCCGGGCCTGAACGGCTTCGTCCCGCGTTTCCCGCAGCCTGTTCTCGGCTTCGCGCCGTTCGGTAAGATCGACCGTGGCGGCGATCACGCCAAGCGCTTCGCCGTCGGGACCGATGATACGGCTGACGCTGCTGACGGCCCAGAAATGGCTGCCGTCGGCGCGGACGTAGCGTTTCTCGATGCTGAACACTTCGCCGGTTTCGACCAGGCGGGCGAACAGCGGCAGGTTGCGGGCAAGATCGTCCGGATGCGTCACGTCCTGGACATTGAGCCTCAGCAGCTCTTCGCGCGTCCGGCCCAGCAGGCTGCAAAGCTGATCGTTGACCATGCGGAACCGGCCGTCCGGCCCGATTTCGGAAAGGCCGACCGCTGCCTGGGCGAAGATCGCGGACAGCCGCCTTTCGCTCTCGCGCAGCACCTTCTGCGCCACGGTGGATTCGGCGTTTCGCGCCGCAGGGACACATTCGTCGAGTTTGCGCGAAAGCGTCGCAATGATCTCATCCCGTCGGTCGAGTTCCCTTCTAGCCTGCGCGAGCTCCTCTTGAAGAATGGTTTCACGAAGCCCTGCGGGAAGACCGACGCTCGAACGATCCTGCGTCACCTAAAAACTCCTGGTGAAATCATTGGTAACCTAACATTGTATCATAGACTTGAAGTCAACACCTACAATGCGATTCCAAGAGATTTCGCCAAGCAGGTTCCTTTGATCATTGTGCGATCGCAGACGATGAGTAAAACGCAATAAACTTCTCAGCAAAGAATAATTTTATTTCTTTATGGATATATGGATCATTAGATGCCTAATTATGTTGAGTTCTGATGTTTTTGGTTTCAAATTCGACCATCTGATGTCCGCCACTTTTTTATCCCTAATCCAAAGCGCCGGCCTGCTCGGTCTCGTATTGGTCTTCTACAGCGGCGTGCTGCGGCACTTCGATGTCCGGTCCTGGAAACGGCAAGTCGCCTGCGGACTGCTGTTCGGCGGCGGCACCGTCC
>NZ_JCACHA010000307.1:0-2904 GCF_059503625.1 Skermanella sp. | reverse complement strand
CTGGCGACAACCTTGCGCTACAGCTCGTTTTCCCCCGCTGCAATCAGTGCGATCCTCCAGGCTTATGCCTCGAAACTGTAGAGCCTGAAGTCAGCCCTCCCGCGCCCCTCGTCCCCGCTCCATCAATCCCTTGACCAGCCGCTTCACGGCCGGCCACCGCGCACCATCGCCATGCGCCGCCGCGATGTAGTCGAGCATCATGGCGGTATCGGCCGGCGTCACCGGGTCGTAGTGGGGACGGAAGTGGCCGCTGCGCAGCGTGATCGTCTTGAGCACGGTCATTTCCAGCAATCCCTCCGCTCCTCGCGTCGTGCCGAACCCGCTGACGCCCTGGCCGCCGAAGGGCAGGCGGGGGTCGGCGGTCGGGACGATCAGGTCGTTGATGATGACCGATCCGGCACGTACTCGTTCGGCGAGGGACCGCGCCAGCGGTTCCGGACCAAAGATGGAGGCTCCCAGCGCGTAAGGGCACTGGGTGGCGGCGTCGAGGGCGTCGGCTTCGCCAGCGACCGGCACCAGCGACAGGACGGGGGCGAAGATGTCTTCCCGCAGCAGGCCAAGTTCCGGCACCGCGTCGGCGACGATCACCGGAGCCATGCGCGGCTCCTCGGCGCGGAAGTGGGGGCCGATCAGGCGGCAGCCTGCATCCTCCGCCTCGCCCAGCAGGCGAGCGACCTGGGTCCGTATACGCTCCGGTACGGATACGGACGGCACCGAGAGCGCCAGCGGGGTCAGGCGCCGTTCCAGTTCCAGGGCGCAGCCCCGGTCGGCGAAGACGCGCCGGGGGGCTATGCAGGTGGCGCCGCCGTTCAGCCGAAGGCCGTAGGCCAGTGCCTTTGCCGTCAGGTCGAGGTCGGCGCCGGGCAGCACGAAGACAGCGTCGTTGCCGGACAACTCCATCACCGCCGGCGTCAGATGGGGCGCCAGATCGGCCAGCACCCGCCGGCCGGTCTCCGCCGATCCCGTCAGCACCAGCTTGTCCACTCCGGCGGCGATGGCTTCGCGCCCTGCTTCCACGGTCTCGTCCAGCAGGATGCACAGACCAGCGGGCAGGCCGGCGTCTTCCAGCAGTCCAAGCAGCACCCGCATCGGGTCGGCGCAGCCGGGAGCCGGCTTGATCAGGACGGCGTTGCCGGCGACCAGCGCCTGGACGATCTGAACGCCGGGCAGGAAGAGCGGGTAGTTGGAAGGGGCTACGACCAGGACGACGCCCAGCGGTTCGCGCCGGATTTCGGACGAAGCGCCCGACAGCCAGAGAGGTCTTCCCTTTGAGCCCAGCCGCCTCGGCGCCAGCAGGACTTCCGCCTCGCGCTCCAGGAAACGGCAGGCATCCGCCAGCGGCAGAACCTCCAGCGCCAGCGTCTCGCCCTCGGCCCTGCCGGGCCGTTCGCCGACAGATTGCGACAGGTAGGATGCGTTTCGGGCGATCAGGTGACGCAAACTGGTAATAACAGCAAGCCGCCGGCGCAGGGAAGTTTCACGCCAACCCGTCTGCGCGCTTCGGGCGTCGAAAATTAGCCGCGCAATATCATGTCGGTGCTGGACATCGGCTTCCATCAATCCAGTTTCGTTCGTGTGACGACGATCCATCAACCCAACTCTCCCCCTGGCGCAATCTCGCCGCCGTTCTGCTGGAAACAAGCTGTTCGAAAGACTTACCTCAACCTGTTCATTTGGATCTTAAACAACCAGAGAGTGCAGCCAGCATGCCGAACGGGTCCACGCACCCTTTAACCCCAACCCATGATCTCAGGTCCCGCGGCTTCAGTCTCCATGGTTCCGCATCATGAGTCGCCGTATCGTTATTGTCGGTGCGGGACCGGGCGGTCTCGCCTCCGCCATGCTGCTCGCCAGAACGGGAGCCGACGTCACCGTCGTCGAGCGGCTGGACAGGGTCGGCGGACGCTCTTCGACCATCGAGGCCGAGGGCGGCTACCGCTTCGACATGGGACCGACCTTCTTCCTGTATCCGCGCGTGCTGAGCGACATATTCGCCGCCTGCGGCAAGGACCTGTCCCGTGAAGTCGACCTGATCCGGCTCGACCCGCAGTACCACCTGATCTTCGAGGCCGGCGGCGAACTGCACGCCTCGCCCAACCCGACGAAGATGGCGGAGCAGGTGGCGAAGCTCTCGCCCGCCGACGCCGCCAACCTGCCGCGCTTCATGTCGGACAACCGGCGGAAGCTGGAGGCCTTCCGGCCCGTGCTGGAGAAGGCGTTCAACAGCGTGTTCGATCTGGTCGATCCGGCGCTGCTGAAGTCGCTGCCGCTGATGCGGCCGCACCAGTCGGTCGATGCCGACCTGTCGCGCTACTTCGCCGACCCCAGGGTGCGGCTCGCCTTCTCGTTCCAGAGCAAGTATCTGGGCATGTCGCCGTTCCGCTGCCCCAGCCTGTTCACGATCCTGTCGTTCATGGAATACGAGTTCGGCGTCCACCACCCGCGCGGCGGCACCGGCGCCGTCATGGCGGCGATGGCGAAGGCGGCGACCGATATGGGTGTCCGCATCCGGCTGAACGAACCGGTCGAGGAAATCCTGTTCCAGGGCCGCAAGGCGACCGGCGTCCGCACCAGTGCCGGCGAGTACAAGGCCGATGCGCTGGTGATCAATTCGGACTTCGCCCAGACGATGACCCAACTGGTGCCCAACCATCTGCGCAAGCGCTGGACAGACGAGAAGATCGGCCGCAAGAAATTTTCCTGCTCCACCTTTATGCTTTATCTCGGGATCGAGGGCACGTTGCCCGACTTGGCGCACCACACGATTTATCTGACCAAGGACTACGCGCGGAACATCAAGGACATCGAGGACGGGCTGGAACTGCCGGCGGAGCCCAGCTTCTATGTCCAGAATGCCTGCGTCACCGATCCGGGGCTCGCACCTCCCGGACACAGCACCCTCTA
>NZ_JCACHA010000306.1:0-2914 GCF_059503625.1 Skermanella sp. | reverse complement strand
AGTGCCGACAGCGGTTCGTCCATCAGGACGATCTTCGGCTCGAACACCAGGGCGCGGGCCAGCGCCACCCGCTGGCGCTGGCCACCCGACAGCTGGTCGACGCCCCGGTCGATGAAGCTCTCGAGCTGGACCTGGGCCAGCGCCCGCCGCACCCGCGTCTCGATCTCCGCCCGCGCGGCCTTCCGCAGCTTCAAGGGAAACGCGACGTTTTCCGCGACGTTCATATGCGGAAACAGCGCGTAGTTCTGGAACACCATGCCGATGTCCCGCTTGTGCGGCGGCATCCGGATGATCTCCTGCCCCGCCACCTGGATGCTGCCGGCATCCGGCCGGGTGAACCCGGCCAGGATCATCAGCAGCGTGGTCTTGCCCGAGCCCGAGGGTCCCAGCAGCGTCATGAACTCGCCGGCGGCGATGTCCATGTCGATGCCCTCGAGCGCCACGAAGTCGCCGTAAGTCTTGCGAACGCTGCGGATGGTTATGGGGTTGGCCATGTGCAGCCTCTCGATTTGCGGTTTTCAAAACTGACCGGACAGGCTGCCGGCTTACTTCTGGGTGAAGCTGTCCCAACGCTCCTGAAGCTCGGCGCCGTTCTCGCCCCACCACTGGGCATCGACCACGACCTGCTTCTTCATGTTCTCCGGCGAGGAATTCAGCAGCGCCTTCTGCTCCGCCGTCAGGATGTCCAGGTCGAAGGCCTTGGCGTTGACCGGACCGTAGTTGATGTATTTCGGTATTTCCGCCTGCTGTTCCGGCGAGACGAACATGGCGATGGCTTTCTGCGCCAGCTCGACGTTCTTCGATCCCTTGGGAATCGCCAGGCAGTCGGCGTTCAGCAGTCCTTGGTCGTAGGTGTAGTCGGCATTGGCGCCATCCTTCATGGCCGATGAAAGCCGCCCGTTCCAGATGGCGAGCATATCGACCTCGCCGTCCTTGATGAGCTGCGCCGACTGGGCGCCCGAGCCCCACCACGTCGTGATGTGCGGCTTGATCTCCTCCAGCTTCTTGAACGCGCGGTCGGCGTCGAGCGGATAAAGCTTGTCGAGCGGCACGCCGTCGGCCAGCAGTGCCAATTCCATGATGACCTGCGGGTTGTTGCGGAGCGACCGGCTGCCGGGGAAGTCCTTGGCATTCCAGAAATCGGCCCAGGTCTTCGGCTGCTTGTCGAGTTTCTTGTTCCAGGCAAGTACGGTCGAGTAATAGATGATGCCGATCCAGTCGTCGTTGACCATCGGCTTGGCGATGCCGTCTGATTTGATGACCTTGTAGTCCAGCGGTTCGAACAGCCCTTCGGCGGCGCCGATCGCGCAGTCGGTTGCGCCCAGATCGACCACGTCCCAGCTGACGCTGCCGGAGCGTACCTGCAACCGCACCTCGGCCAGGCCGCTCAGCGTATCTTCCTTGATGTCGATCCCCAGCGCCTTGGCCGTCGGCTCGAACATCGCCTTCCGCTGTGCGTCCTGGTACGACCCGCCGAACGAAACGACGGTCAGCGTATCCTTGGCCTCGGCCACGGTCGCGACCAGCAGGGCCGCGACCGACACGGCGCCGGCCAGAGCCCGGAGTTTTCCTGTATTCATCGACGTAAATCTCCTCTGTTTCTTTTTGTGTGCTTATTGTTTCGGCAGCATTGACGCGCTTCAGGCGGCCTTCGGGCCGAACCTTGCTTCCAGTGCGTCACGGATCTTGTAGTACTCGGCGATCGCCATCACGGCGGGCCGGTGAAGGCGGTGGAACGCCATCGGCTTCATGGCGGTAATCGGGAACGGAACGTCGCGCGGATCGGCGCCGCCAGCCAGCAGGGCCAGCATGCGCCCCATGACAGTGCCCATGGCGACGCCCCGGCCGTTGAACCCCAGCCCGGCATAGAGGCCGTCGGCCAGCACGTGAAGGTGCGGCAGGTGATCCTGCGTCATGGCGACCTTGCCGGCCCAGACGAACTCGAGCGGATCGTCCGCTACCTGCGGATACAGCCGGGAAATCGCCGATTTCAGGCTTCCCGCATCCTCGTAGCCCGGCGTTTCCTTGAAAGGCCCCCTGCCCCCCATCAGCAGCCGGCCCTGATGGTCCAGCCTGTAGTACCAGAGCAGCCGGCGCGTATCGGATGCGACCTGCCCTTCCGGCAGGATGGAACGCCGGACATTGTCGCCCAGCGGGCGCGTCGCGATCTGGAAGCTGTAGACCGGCACGACCGTCTTCGCCAGCCCCGGCCAGAGATGATCGGTATAGCCGTTGGTCGCCAGGATGACCTTCTGCGCCGTGATCGTGGCGTGCCCGGTTTCCACGATCCAGCCGGCCGGCCCCCGCGACAGCGCCTTGACCGGAGAATCCCCATGAATGCCGGCCCCGGCCTTCGCCGCCGCTGCGGCCAGCCCGCGTGCGTAGCTGAGCGGCTGGATGCCGCCGCCGCGCTTGTCGATCCAGCCGCCGACATAGAACCCGGTGCCCATGAGCTGGTCCAGCCGGTCCTTCTCCAGGACTTCCATGTCGACGCCGCGCTTCGCCCATTGCGCCGCGCGGCCCAGCACGGTGCCGAGCGCCTTGGAGTCGTGAGCCGGCTGGATCCAGCCCTTACGGACGGGATGGCAGTCGATTGCATGTTTTTCGATCAGGGAGAATACCAGATCCGGTCCGCCGCCGGCCGTCTTGACGACTTCCGGGCCGAAGTGGCTTTCCAACTCGTCCGGGTCGTATTTGAGACCTGGAATGACCTGCCCGCCGTTCCGTCCCGAAGCGCCCCAGCCGGGTTCATGAGCTTCCAGGACAAGGGCCTTGATACCGACCTCCGCCAGATGCAGCGCGGCAGACAATCCGGTGAAGCCGCCGCCCACGATCACGACATCGGCGAGATGCACGCCCTGGAGACGAGGGTATTCTTTCTTCGCCGTCGCGGTTGCTGCCCATAAAGAAGGCG
>NZ_JCACHA010000305.1:0-29605 GCF_059503625.1 Skermanella sp. | reverse complement strand
CTGGCCGTCCGCTCCAGCTGTTTCACCGCGTCGAGATAGCGGACGAGAGTGGCAAGGTGCTTGCGGTAATCCCTTTCCGTGAGCTTGTCACGATCCAGGAGTAGGTTGCTCCTCCGCTCCGCAGGCTAAAGCGGCCTTTCAGTGAGGTTGGGCGGACCGCGGCGCCAGCAAGTCGGAAGCGCCGGCCAGATCCTGAGCGGCCCCGGCAATGGCTCCTGAAAAGGCGCCCAGCCAGCACTGAAGGCCCTACGTCTTCCACCTGCGATCGGAGCCTCGCTCGACTGGCGCACATAGGCGGGCACTTCCGTCCTGCCCTGAGAACCTGCTGGCGGCACCTACCGCGGCGCAGCACGCCGGAGCCACTTGTGCCGCCGACATAGGCGCAAGCTTTGGTGCTGTGAGCGCGGTGCCCCCGCCCCCGCAAGTCTCCGGATGACTCGAGAGCCAGAAGGCTATCGATAGAGAGGGCCGCTGAGGAGGGCGGCCTCATGACCCCACAGGAACTGCAGACCGCACTCGCGGGCTTCTCTGCCTCCGACACGCTCACCCGCCATGGCCTGACCCGCCGCATTCTGATGACCCAAGGTGTCGTGTTCCTGGCCGAGCAGGCCCAGGCCCACTGGCTCACCGACCTGATCGTCTCGCATCAGGCTGACCCGCGGGTTCGTTCGGAGCCTTTTCAAGTTTGGACCCTGACCGTCGACACTGCGGAACGCCGCGCTGTCGCCACTATGACCAACGGCAATTCCAAACAGTTCGTTACCAAGCAGGAGATCCCTTGGACCGATTTCCCGTTGCCAGAGGTGACGCTGTGGTTGGTGCAGGAAGGCTCAACGTGGGTGATGCTGCTGCCTAGCGAGTACTGAAGCAAGCGTCACGTCGCCGGGTCCTCCGCCGCGCGGCTTCATCGACAGCTGTTCTGGCGGGACGGGACGTCGTCGGTCCGTATGGCTGTCGCGATCCCGATCTTCATCGCTCCAGACGTCTGAGTTCGCTGGCTTGCAGGAGACCTCACCTTCGACCGTGCTGAAGGTGGGGTGCACACTCGCACCTCTTCCCGAACAAGCGGCAGGTTTTCCCGACCAAAGAGCACCAGGCCGGGCCCAAGCATCATCTACGGCGCTAGTAAGAAATCATTATAATTGGCACAATCGTGAACCCGATCATGCCGCACCAGCAGCAATGCGGAAGGGCTGCGTAGTGCCGAGGCAGGCCAGCTAGACGCTTTCGACCAGGCGTTCCTAATGTATGCTGATATGCTCACAAGGTATCGAATGGCGCTCCGCCTTTCGGTGTCGCCGACGGGCATTGAGCTGAACGGTGAGGTGGGATGGATCATCGTTCCGGGCGATGAGGCCTCCGGCGACGATCTGCGGGCCGCATTAAAGGTATCGGCGAAGATTAACTCCCAGGAGGCGCTGCTGCGGCGCGTCTGGGACACGGGTGAGCCTGTGGTTCCGGTGAAGTTGTCGGGTAGCCATCTCTCTGAGTTCCTGACGCACTGAGTGCTGTGGGGTGTGGTGCGATGCGATGCGATGGCATCGCTCAGTGCGCCTGACATGATCTCGTCCAACTTCGCTCTTGATGTCTGAACTCTCTCTGACTGGCTGTCAGCACTCTATAGCTTCTACGTCTCCATCGCCTGGGTGAACGATGCCATTGCGGGCTCCGGAAGCCGGAAGACCCACAATGGCAGGCGATGAACGAGAACGATGACTTCATGGCCGACGCGTTGCGAAGGCAATTCATCTGGGCGTGGGCGCCGACGCGTCGCGAAGGCATTTGGTCCGGTGTCCCCTATGGGTTGGTAGGGTGGCGACCCTACCGGGTTCGCGGCAGCAACAGCCTGTCGCCAGTTGCTGGGGTGATCTCCTTGGCCATGTAGCGGCCGAGGCCCATGGGGTCGTTCACCAGCTCGACCACAATCGAGCCGCTTTCGACCAGCTTCGGCCACTGCACTAGCGCCGCGGCGTTGAATTTGCCGACCCTCTCCAGAGGCACGACGAACGCCGAGTGGATGTGGAGATTGGTCTCCACATGCTCCGCAACGGCAATATACGTCGTGCAGCGGTCCGGACGCTCATCCCAGTTTCGGCCAGCAACGGCTCGGTCCATTCGGCACTGGAATTCCTCTAGCTTGGCGCGTGCAGCGTCGAGCGATGTCTGCCGATTGAACGCCAAGGTCACGAACAGCGTTGGCCTTGACTGCGCGACCAGCGCCTGAATGCCCTGGCGATAGCTCTCCATGGCGCACACGATTTGCTGGGGCGCGATGTTAGCCATTGCGGCGGCCCTGCAGGCGCACAGTCTTCCGCAGCTGCTTTATGTTCCACCAGCGGAAGGCCGTGACAACGTCGGGCAGCTTGCACTCGTTTATCTGGGACATGTGCCCCTCCTTGTTCTTGCTTGTTGGGCCGCAACCGCGGCCAAAAATCGGCACCGTCGTCGAGGACGACTGAAGCGGTAAATACGGCCGATGCCGTAGACCTATTTATACCCGGAGGAACCGCAGATGATCCTGCACGACGCTTATCACGTCCTAAAGCGCCTCGGCCTGGTCGCCAACCACGCCGCCTTTGCGACCGGGTATCTGAATAAAAGGCCCCGTTATTACGATGACCTGGTCTGCTCACAGCGGCCGCCGAGCGTGGCAGCGTTGCTGTCACTGTACGTGCGCGTGCGGGCCATCGCCGATGCCTTCGCCGGCAGGCCTCCTATAGCGACGCACGCGGAGGAGCTGAACGGCATTGCACGTCGGACCTGGCTGGAGCTGGAACGGCGCTGTTGTTCTCTGCTGCCTGACCGCAAGCACCGCCCCTGCACGGTCCGCGCAGCGACGCGTCCGCGTGATGCCACGGCCTCAGGGCCGACTACCACTACCCACCGGTACAGCGCAGATGGATCGGATGCCCACGCCGACCAGCCCGCTCTGCGGGTTTGACCGGATAAATACCCCTGAGAGGCGGGCTGGTTACCGGGCCTCTCCGGACGACATCGGAGGTGGCCGCCACGCTCCAGATCGGGGCACCAATGCAAGGTCGGTTCTCTTGGTCACCACGTCGTCCGGACCAAGACCGGGCCCGCCGGCCATATCAGCCGCCGGCGGGCCACCCATTTCAGAGGACGACATCCCATGGACCAGATCGAAGCATTTCTCGAAACGCTGCTCGAGAACTCGCCTGCGCAATACAGAAGCATCGCTCAGAAGGCGCTCGACATATACCGAGGCTGGGGCCAGCTGACGGTGAAACTGAAGAACTGGGCGTTGCGGGCCGCCAAGGTGCAGCGCGTCGCCGTGCCCGAAGCCTTCCACGAACTCCCGGCCTTCGAGCCCAGGACCAGCACCTACGCCCCGGAGGACACCCCAACGCAGCCCGAGGCGTGCGTGCAAAGCGCCGGCTCTTCCAGCAGGTCCGATGAACGAGAGGTAATTGGCGGACACGATGGCGGCGATGGCGCAGCTGCTGACCGCCGCCGCGGCGGACCTACGTCGTCCTTGAAAGAGACCAGGAGCAGTTCACACTCCTGCGGCGCAGGAAGTTGCTCAAGACGTTCTTAGTGCGTAATTTTATTACGCTGCAGCCCCGTTAGATCGATGCCCTCAAATGGTGATACGTGCTGCAGACCGACCTTTGCCGCCGCTGCGGCTGACCAGCGCGGTCGCTGGCGCTGTTCCTGTCGGCGCCTTGCGGTGCGCCGGTCAATCCCCGAGCGAAAAGTCTCCTGTTGACCTTACGGAAGGCGCGACTGTCTCGCCGCACTGACCCGGAGCGGGGTTGGAGCCGCTGACCAACTTGAGGCTGTATGGCTCAGATGTCTGGGTCGCTGGTGGCGCTGTGGCCAAAAGCACGGCTCGAAACATCGGCTGTATGCAGGTCCGGATCGCCGCCTCCGGCCCGCTCGAGGTGAGATTTCAAGCTCTGCAACGCGGCTTCCGCGCTAAATCGGGCTGCGTCCTGCGGCGTCTCCGGTCCGGTGGGGTCAGCCGCCGGGGCGGTGTCGCGCTGCAGATGCAGTGTCAGCGTCGTCACCCCCTCTGTCCCATGCACTCGCCACTCCCCAGCCGGGTCAAAGGACCAGCGCACCGTGCCGGCGGCACGGTCGCTTTCCAACCCAGCGTCCGGCAGCTCCGTCTCCTCACGACGCAGTTGCGGCAACCAGTCACGGAGATGGGCGAGGTCAGCCAGATAGGCAAAGACCTCGTCGGCTGGGCGGGCAATAGTGATCTGCTGTTCCATCACCCCCGAACGCCATGCGCAACGCCGCAGTTGCGGCCAGACGTGGCTCTTGTCGGGTTCCGGGGTGATAGCGGGACATCACACGGCCTGAGCGCCAACGAGGGCGCCGAGCAGGGCTTTGCCGCGGCGAAGGACTTCAACGAGCCCGGCGCCCACCCGGTAGGCAATCTCGGCGATCAGCCAGGTGCCCTCTTGGCCGCATCCGGGTTCGACCCGGCATCCTCGTCGAGATCCTCCACGATTTCCTCTAGCGCCGATTGGTCGAGCTTCTTGGCTTGCTCGATCAACTGGTCGGCTTCGGCCTCCTGCCCCTCAGCGAGCTTTCCAAGCGCCGCTTCGCCGAGGTCCCGAGCCTTCTCGTGCCGGTCGTCGTCGGACCGCGCCGGCTCCTTGCCTTGCTGTGCCATGATGTCCTCCGCGCAGGATCCCGCCAGAACTGGCATCCAAGCATCCGGTTCCGGATGACACCTCCAGCCTGCCCTGCCCGGCTAGCCGAGCACGATGTCGCGGCTGGCTAGCAGGGCGCCGGTTTCGATCCGGTCAGCAGGTCCCAGGCGCAGCAGCACCGCCTCGCGCTGGCGTGGATCGCGCAGGGCATTGAACAGCCCGTCACGCTCATTCAGCGGCTCGCCGGCCACGTAAAACTGCGTCACCACCGGCACCCGCCCCGGCGTCATCACCGCAACATGGATGTGCGGCGTCCGCCCAGGGTATGGGACCGGCCGGATGGTGCGGAAGGCGTAGCTGCCGTCCGGCCCCGTGGCGGCCCGCCCTCGACCCTGGAAACCTGGGTCGCGCCCGTCTGCCCGGTCACGGGGATGGCGGTAGCGGCCGAAGACGTCGCACTGCCAGATCTCCACCACCGTGCCGGGCACGAGTTCGCCCCGCGCGTCCAGCACGTGGCCGCGCAGATGCGTCACAACGCCCTGCGCCCGCGCCGCCTCACCCGATACCTGCACCAGGTCGGCATCCGCGTCGCCTGACCAGTCCACCGGGTAGAACGGCCCGGCCGTCTGCCGTGGGGTCGGCAGGAGCGAGGTGGTCTGGGCCAGCCCCACCGTGCCCGTGATCAGCGGCCCGACCGCCGTGGCGGCAAGCCCCGAGACCAGGAGACGGCGACCGAGCAGGGACGGCCTGATGGGCAGCGGCATGGTGGCCTCCGTTGGCAGGGTGGTAGGGAATATGGTCGTGGTGTCTATACGCCACGAGGCCGGGCGCGCCGGTCAGGCTTCGAGGGCGAAGTCGGCGATCCGGAGCCCATGCCAGTACGCCCGGCCCAGGTAGAGACCCGGCCGGAGCAGCCGCAGCTCGTCGCGGACGCCGCGCGCGACCAGCGAGGTCCGGGAGTAATCGAGGATAATGCACTCGTGCCCGTCCAGCCGGCTCGCCCCCCTGCGGACCTCGGCGGTGATGGCGCGGATCCCGAAGGGCAGCAACCGGTTGGTCACCCGTCGCGCCCCGGCATCGAAGACCTTGCCGCGCCACGCCAGGCGCCCGGCCGATGCCGCGATGCCGCGTAGGGGCACGGCGTCCAGCGGGAGGATGAGGGTTCCACGGTGCTCGCCATCCGGCACCGGCCCGGCTTCCGCACTGGCGAAGAGCGCGTCCAGCTCGGCTCGTCGCAGGCCGAGGAGCTGCGCGGTGCCGTGGGGCCGTGCGTTCCGTGTGTCCGGTCTAGCGCTCACGCCTTCGTCCTGTTGCCGGATCGGCAGCGGTTGGATGCCGCCGTGGAAGCAGAACGCACCGCCACATGGCCCGGTGCCGGAGCGTGTTGCCGTCCCTGCCCGGGCGTGCTGACTGGGCAGCCGCCAGGCCAAGGTTATAGGAGGGCGCGGTGATCGAAATCGGGATGGGCAGCGTACAGGTGGGCGAATGCGACGTGATGGGACACATGAACGTCCGGCACTACGTCTCGCGCGCCCTCGAAGCCCTGGACTGGCTGGGGTTTGAGCTCGGATTAAGCCCCGCATACGCGCGCGAGCACGGGGCCGGGCTGGTATCGGCCGACCAGCACATCCGCTTCGTCCGTGAGCTCCCGGCCGGTACCCCGTTCTCGCTCCATGGCGGGGTCGTCCAGCGTCGCGGCCAGACCCTCAGGCTCTACCAGGAGATCCGGAACGTCGCCGCCGGCGCCGTGGCGGCGACGATCGTAACTGATGCAGTGCTGGTCGACACGAGGACCGGGGCCCCTCGCCCCCTGCCCTCTGGCATCGCCGAGGCGGCGGCACCTCTCACCGGCGCTGTACCGGACTACGCCGCCCCGCGGGGCCTCGGCTTCGGCCCTCCGCGTGAGCCATTGTCCTTGGAGCGCGCGGTGGAGCTCGGCCTGCGCCTGACCCACAAGGGCTCGGTCCAGATCGCGGAGTGCAACGAACACGGCTTGATGCGCGCCGATGGCGTGATCGCCCGCATCTGGGACGGCGTGCCGAACTCGCCGGCCCGCGGCGTGCGCGGGGAAGGCCAGCCCAGCGGCAAGGTCGGCAGTGCGGCGCTCGAGTACCGTCTGATCTACCACCGCCCCATCCGGGCCGGCGATCTGCTCACGGTCCACAGCGGCCTGAAGGCCGTGGGGAGCAAGACCACGACCTGGGCGCACTGGCTCTTCGACGGCGAAAGCGGAGCGGCAGTCGCTGCGGCCGAAGCCGTCGGGGTCTCCTTTGACCTCACGACGCGGAAGGCCATCGGCATGGAGGAGGAAGTGCGCCGCGCGCTGGAGGACCTCGTTGTGCCCGGCATCTCCGTTTAGCGGCATCAGCGGACCTGAACCGACCTACTCCCTCGCAACGGAGGAGCCGCCCTCACCCCCGGGCGAAGACCTCGGAGCGGCGCCGGGCGAAGTCGTGCCGGAGGACGAGCTCAGTGATGGCGGAGGCAATCTTCGCCCCACCGCGGGCACTGGGCTCGATCGGGTTGGCGTAGTCGGCGTCGTCACTGCAGACCAGGCGCAGGTCGACCAGCGGCAAGCCGCGCCCGAACGCCTCGAGGGTGATGACGTCGTTGAACGCGGCCAGCGCCGCGACCGCCGCGCGCTGCCGGACCGGATCGGGGAAGCGCGGGTCGTATATCGTGCAGACCGCAGTCGGCAGGCCGCGACCGAGCACCGCGTCGAGCATGGCCCGGTAGTCGCGCGCGAACGCATCACGCACCTCGGCGATCCTGAGCAAGGCCTCAGCGACCGATCCTACCCGCAAGTCGAGGACATCCTGCCGGCGGAGGGCGTCATTCCCACCAATGCTGACGACCACGTGCGTGGCGTCGCGCGGCAGCCGCTCAAGCTGCCCACGCACGCTGCGAGTCACCGCGCCGTCTACCGCAGCCAGGGTCGCGCGCCAGTCGGTAGGCAGGCGCCCTCGCAGTTGCCGGACAACGTCCGGCTCACCGGGCATGACATAGGCGCCGTTGTCGAACACGGAGTCTCCGAGCAGGACGATGTGCCCCATGCTTGCTCCTTTCCTGCTGTGCGCCCCCCTCCTCGGTGTCGGCGCCTTCGAATGGCTCATGGTCGTAGAGGTAGAGGGTGACGTGGCCAGTGTAGCCGCCAGCCCAGGCCAGCACCTCAGGCAGAGGCGCGGGCCCCTAGCCGCCGCAGGCGACTGCCGCGTCCCAGGGAGCGCCATCGGCGCAGCAGTCCGCGGCCGTCGGCTCCACAACGCCCCAGATCCGGCGCCACCTGTCCTTCTTACGCCGGTTGTCGGCGATGTTGGCGATCACCCCGCGCTCCGTCTGCTTCGGGGTGCCTGCCGCACCGGCCGGCTCCGGCTCTAGCATTGTCGTCCGGCAGGACAACCGATCATTGTCGCTGCCGTGTCCTGGGCGCCGGCCGATGCCCATCGCCGCCATCCACGTCCTACAGGGGTCGTAGAGGGCGTTCGCTGCCGATGCAGCACCCCGCGCCCGTGCCCCGCTTCGGTGCTGCCCCTGCGCGGGCTACGTAGGGCTCGCACGGGGCATGCCCCTTCCCGCCCCTGCGCGGGTCATACAGGGGAATGGCCACCTCCCTGCACTCTGCGTGCGTCCCAGCCCTACGCGCCCCTGTGCGGGCTCCGTAGGGCGCTCGTGGCGCCAGGCTTCGCCCGCGGGCACGCCTGCCGAACCGGACGGCTCCCGTGACGGCGAGAAAGGTGGAGTTGGTCCCGCCTTTTCGGTTGGCCTTCTGGACGATGGCTGTAGAGCGATTGGCACGGAAGCAGAACAGGAGCCCCGGATGTCCGTGCTTAAAACCCTCAAGCTGGGCAAGGCTGCGCCCATCGCTGCCCCTGCCGACGCCAAGGGGCGCGCGAGGGCGAAGGTCATCGCCCACCTTGAGCAGCAGAAGCAGTTGCTCGCGGCCCACGTGGATGGCCACGCGCTGGAGGCGACGCGCCCCGTCTACCGGACGAACGATTCCGGCGAACGGGTGCGGGTGATGCACCCCGTGCATGTGCGGCGCGACTGGTTCGAGGACGCGACCGGCACCGTGCATTTTATGGTGCGCTACGGCGCCAAGCCACTGCCGCTGGACAAGGCCGGCAGCACCAGCGTGGAGGTGGGCGGGCTCGACTCGCTGCCCGGCGTGATCGACACCCTGCTCGCGGCGGTGCGGTCTGGAGAGTTGGATGCGCAGTTGGCGACGGCGGCGCAGGAACGCAGCAAGGCGTTCAAGCGCCGAACCGGCACGAAGGCTGCCTGACGGCCGACTCTACCTGTCGCAACGGGTCGGCCATCGTCGGCCGGCCCCCTCGATCACCGGCAAGAGGATCATGGCATGGATGAGTTCGTGGCGGTCGTGCGCCTGCCCAATGGGCTGACGCAGCGGATGACGATCCAGGCCGACGACAGCGGCAAAGCGCGACAGGTGCTGGAAGCGCAGTACGGGCGCGGCTCCGTGCTGACACTCGACCGACCGCAGAAGTGGTGACCTGTGAGTACGGCCAAAGTAAACGAAGCTGGCTCGTCATGAGCATGGGTCAAACCCCAAGCCTCCGCCAGTTCCCATGCGAGTCGTGCTCTCCGCCTGACCAAGCCCCGCGCTGAGTGGCAGGTTTCCTGGGGTTTTCGGGGCAGACCTCTGCACTGGCACCGCGTGGAAAAGGGCGGAAACCGCTTTCTCTCCGGCAATTCTCTCCAGACCTGTGCACTTGGCCGATCTAGTTCGCCAGGCAAAAAAATTGAGCTAAAGCAATAGCTTGCGGGCGCGCATCAGACGGTCAGTTTCGCAATCCAAGCGGCCATGCAACTGCATCTGAGGGCGAGCCTCCCGGTCAATTTCGCTGCGGTGAGCGGCCCCGATGCCCGACGTGCTGGTGCGCATCGCTCAATGCAGCGAAGGCTTCGTAACCGGTCGCGCATCGAGTACGTGGCGGTGGGCACGGATGCACAACAGCACGCCCTCGTGCATCTCGTGCTCGGTGATCCTGGTAATCTCACGCAAGTGCCGAGCTGTGACACCTACAGGCTGGCCGAGGCCGGGAAGTGAATTGCACCTCCACGTCGGGCCACCCACCGGTCACTTCCACGCGCCCCTCTCCAAGCTACGCCCTAGCTGGGCTGCCCAGCGGTGTCGGGTCGGTTTTGGCCGTCTGCTTGCTCGCTTTGGCGCTTCCGCATCAGTTCCTGCAGTTCCGCCATGCGCGGCCCCCTGCCGTCGGGGCTCACGATGCCCGAGGCGAGCAGCTTGCCGTCGAACGCCACCTGCTCTTCCCGTTCCGGCGCGTCAGCGGGCAGGAAGCGCCCCTTAAGGTAGAGCACTAGGCCTTCGGGCCGATCTACCGTGACCCTGGCCCGGCCAAGATCCACCCGCGTGGTCTCGGAGATGACGGGCAGCCGAGCCGAGGCGTCGAGACACTGGATGAACTTCAGCCGCGGCGCGTTGAGCTTCATGTCGATGAAGTCAGCACCCTCGACGCCTCCACGGAGCAGGCCACCGCACAGGACGCGGAGCCGGACGACAGGGGGTAGTCGGTCGAGCGTCGATGCCGCGAACCTGAAGGTGTGGGCGTCACGCATGGCGCCCAAGCCCGCCGAGGCGGCGGCGTCGATGCCCGCCTGGACGGCGTCCGGCTTGCCCGCCGAGAACATGAGGCGCCTTGCCTCCTCCAGAGCAGCAGCGTGGCTACTGAAGAAAGTCCTGACGTCCCGCTGGAGCGACCGAGGCAGCGTCGCGTAGCGCGGCGCGCCCGGGAACATCAACATCGCGAACCGGATCAGGTGGTCCTCACGGCGCGTCCCCGAGGCGACGGCCATCTGCTCCTGATCAAAAAGCTCGGAGAGGCACATCGCCGTCGCGCGCGCGGCGGACACCCCGGCCGCGCGGAAGCGCTCCGCCAGGCCCCGGGGGAACTCCTCGGGATCCAGCGCCCGCCCACGCGAGAGCATCTCCTCCCAGAGCGCCTCAAGTTCGGGCCGGATGCGCTCTATCAAGTTCGGCCGGATGGTTCCAATCTGGGTCCGGTCGCGCTCCGGCGGGCGCATGCCCACCGGGCGAACGACGGCGCGCGACTGGCGCCGGAACAGGACCTCCTGTTCCAGTTCCTTGTCCCGGAATACGGCGAAGACGCCGGGCCCCAGGGCAAGCGGTGCCTCACCCAGTACCTCCTCGATGAAGTCCCGGAGTTCCTGCTGGCCGAAGTACTTTTGGAAGGTGCCCCGGGAGGTCAGGTGACCGTCCCGGTAGGGCCGCAGCGCCGTCAGGTTGGCCTTCCCCATGACCATGACGGCCACGACCATGGCGCGCCGCGCGAAAGACCAGGCGGCACGCAGGGTCTCCGCGCGTTCGTGCCGGTCCTCGACCACGTTCAGCACAAAGCCGAGGTTCACCAACTCGGCGGGTCGACGGGGGCCGTCGGGGGCATGGTGCGGGTCCCAGCCAAACGCCTCATATCCCGCCGCCGTCAGCGCGGCCACGTCGTCGCCCAGGCCGCAGCCGTAGTCGAAGACGTCGCTGCCCGGCCCGAGGACGCCGTGGCCAACGGCCAACTGCATGGGCTGCGATAGGTCGCGCCTCGGGATCGCCGTTTTGTGGCGGGCCACTTCCAAGGCCTCCACGCCCACCGGCACGATGGCTTGCCCCTCGACGCGAAGGCCCTTGGACGCCAGCAAGTTAGCCCATTGCCGCCGGTTGCCGATCTTGGTCGGCTCCGCGAACAGGCCGTGCTCCTCGGCCGCTCGCGTCAGTGCCGCGAACTTCGGGCGCCTTGCGTCGCTGGACGGCAGCAGCGCTTCTTTCCGGTGGAGGATGGGCGGGTTCTCCCGCTTCCTGTAGTCTATCGGCGTCTTGGCGCCTGTCTCCAGGTCCACCTTCAGGGACGTGAGCAACGCCGGGAACGGGGCGGTGTCGAAGTCCTCGTAGAGGAGCAGCGAAACCGACCCCGGCGTTACTTTCGCTACGTTCCACTCGATGCCCCCAGCGACGGCCACAGCACGCTCGACCACGCGCCGCATTTCGTCATCGAGCGCGCTGGAATGCACGTACAGCGCACCGCCGACTCGCTTCCCAGTGCCTGCCAGCGGGCGGCGGGCCATTTCTACCCCCGCCAATGCGCCGCGATTGCGGCGGCTAAATCAAAGGCGAGGTCGTCGTCGAGGAACGGGCTCTGGGCAAACGTCAGGTTCGTCTGGTTCGAGGGGCGCTCGTTGGCTAGCTTCGCCGCAAAGTGCCCGTGGCCGAGGAGGTCCTCTGCTCCGCCTTCATCAAGCACGATGCGCGAGTTCACCTGCGAGGAGACCCGCAGGCAAATCTTGTTGTTCATGTTGGCCTTGATCTGCCCCGGCAGCGCGTCCTTGTCGGGCCGCTGCGTGATGAGGAACAGGTGTATGCCGGCGGCCCGCGCTTTCGAGGCCAGCCTGACGACGTAGCTCTCCACGGCCTCGCGGTAAGCGGCGTTGTCCTTGTCGGCCATCCAGTCGCCGAGCTCGTCATGGAAGAAGTAGATGCGCGGCAAGCGGTGCTCGGGCGGCACCTTCTGGTTGTAGCGGTCGATGTTCGGCGCCACCTTCGTGATGGCGATGTAGCGCTGCTCCATTTCCTCGACCAAACCCTTCAGCGTCTCGACCGCCTCCTCCTGCGTGCGGACTAGCCCGCCGTCGAGGTGCGGCATGGTCTCAATCCATGGATAGTCCCCGCCGCTCTTCGGATCGACCATCCGGATGCGCGCCTCCCGAGGTGAGTTGGTGGCGCAGATGTCGAGGATGATGTTGCGCGTCAGCACGCCCTTGCCGCCGCCGGTCTCGCCCGCGATGAGCGTGTGTGGCCCGTGCTGCGGCTGCGCACCGAACGCAGCACCTAGGTTCAGGTAGAGCAGCCCCCCGTCCATCTCGCGCTCCCCGAGGAGGAAGCTGGTGTTGGATTGGGGCGCCCCTGAAGGGAGTGCCCGGCGCTGCCAGGCCGCGCATAGGTCAAGTATGGCCCTCTGCTCGCGAGCCACCGAGACCACCACCTCACCCTTCTCCGGCCGAACGGCAATGATGTCCAAGCCGTGGGAGGTAAGGAGCACCTCGCGGCGCTTCTCGACCTCCGCCAACGTCATGCGATCGGTGCCCTTGAACCGCACGAGCGCCGCGTTGGGCGTCAGCCGGGCGCCGACAATCTCAGCATCGAGTGCGTAGCCGCGCAGGGCGACCCTGAGCCGGTGCTTCGTCGCTTCGAGCCACTCGTTCGCCGCTAACTCCGAGTCCTGCCGGATGTGCTTCCGCACGAACGACATCACCTCGGGCGGGTACGCGCCAGCATGAGCCTCCGACAGGCTGTCGCTGTCTGCCGCAGGCGCGCGGACGTGAGCGATCGTCTGGCCACTGTCGCTCCCGCTGTTAGGCGGGATGGGCGGCCGAGTAAGCTTGTCCTGGGCCTCGGGAGTGGAGGACACCAGCCGCGGAGGCTCTGTCCGCCCCAAGGGCGCGAACGCGGCTGTCGCCGGAGGAGGAAGTTCGATCTTCATTGTGCCTGCTCGCTAGCGTGACGAACCTCGCGGAGGATAGTCGCAATATCCGTACGGTCGAACGTCACCTGTGCTTGCTCCGGGCTCGGAGACGGCAGGGGGTCTGGCCTCCCATCCGTCCGGTCGTGGACGAATACCAGCGACACCCCGCGGATCCGGGTGGATACCTCGTCGGCCCTGACAAGACGCGCCCATTCCTGTGCGGAGCGCCCGGCCGGGGTCGAAGTGAACGAGCCGTGTTCGAGTAGCAGGTCCGCCAGCCTCGTCAGCCACGTCGGCCTGTTCAAGGAGTCCTTCTGCAGGACGACGCGGTCCCGGAGGTCGTTGGTGGTCGCCCGCATCTGCGACATGGACTTGGCCAGCGACGCCGCCTCGTCGGCCACGTTCACGAACTTGCTCTCGACCACGACGAGGTCGAGCACAGGAGTCCCATCCTCCTCCCCCAAGCAGGCCACCAGGAGGTCGGCCTTCTTCCCGGTGTGGCCGAGCCAGTCCGCAAAGTCGTCGAGCAGCAGCCAAGCCACCGGCACGAAGCCCTCGGGCACAGAGTCGGCGACAACGCGCTTGCTCAGGACAAGGCCCAGGAGCTCCAAGGCATTGTTCTCCAGGCGGGCGGCCCTGAGGACCACCCTGCCGGAGATACGGGCCGCCTCCCTCACGCAGGCTTCGGCCGTGCGCTGGGCCGCGTCGCCCGGCTCGCCGATGATGGGCCCAATGGCATCGGTCAGCTTGCCGAGAAGCATGGTGCCGGGGTGCCGCGTGGACACGACGAGGTTGTGGTCGCTGCCCGGCTTCGTCACGAAGCGGATGATCTCGACGCCGTTGCTGCGGAAGAGCTGGAGGTCCGCGATGGCGTCGTAGGTCACCACCCAGTGGGCCACTTGGTGGGCCTGCCGAATCACCGCCCCTACGCCGCCGTCGTCGAAGCTGATCTCCCGCACCGGGACGAAGTGGCCTTCTGGCGCGTCACGGTTGTCATCGTGGTAGTCCCGGACGAGGTCGAGGTAGGACTGAACCTCCTCGGGCCTACCCGGCGGTACGAGCAGGACCTCGGTTTTCCGCGAGCCGAGCTCCGAGTGGCGGCGCCTTGTCTCGCACTCTGGGACGTGCTCGTCGAACGCCAGCCAGCCGCCCGGCGGGTCGCCTGCGCGGCGCCAGGCGGTGGAGGCGCTGCGTGCAATGACGTCATGGAGGAACACCACGTCAGAGGCGCTCTGGACCTGCTTCCCCGCGTCGAAATCCCCGACATCCAGGAAACCCACTCGCAGCCGCGACAGGAAGCCTGCGGTCGCCTCGCTCGCCAGCACCCCGTCGAGTTCCTGGCTGATCGCGACGTTCTGCTCCGCGTAGATCTGCCGAAGCCTCGACTGGTCGGCGTGCGTCAGGATGAGGTCGCAGCGCAGGTCCCTCTCGCTCTCTACCATGCGCGCGAGCCGGTCGGCGACACGCGCGGGGAGGTCACGGTTGTCGGCGTTGTAGAGGGTGACCGAGAAGTTCGAGCGTTCATGCGGCTGGAGATCCAGGTAGTTCCTGACCTCATCGAGCAGCGCGTTCGCCGCCATACCCGCGTGCGACTCGAACGACTCCTCGGCCCCCTGGTCAGCGGTGGGCGCCTCCATGAGGCCGAAGTCGGCGTAGCTCTCGGTCTCAGCCAGCAGGCGAGGCCTCGGCGCCTCCTGGCAGACCACCACTCCCGGGTGCCAGCCGCCGGTGCCCAAGCGCGCCACGGACTTGGCGAAGGTCTGGACATCCCAATCGAGAGCGTCGGTCGAGACGATACGCCGTAGCGCCTCGGCCACGCGCCTCGCCTTGGTCGCTGCCTCGGCAAGCCTGAAGGGGTGCCAGGGCGTGCAGATGGCGGCGCGCGGCCGATCCTCGGAGAAGGCGACCCCGAGCGCCAGCATCGGGCGCCAAAGCGCCGAGCGGCAGTCATCCTTGCGGGCGGACCTCCGGAGCTCGGCAAGCAGGTTACCGTACGCCCGCGATTGCCGGAAGTGCGCGGGCGAAGCGAGGCCCTCTCCCGGCTTTTCCACCATCGCCCTGACGGCTTCCTCGTAGGCCGACCTGAAATCGGAGAACCGCGCGCCGATGGTGTCCGCCGCGGCCTGGCCAAGGACGCCCTCGGCGCGGAGCCGCGCCAACCCCGCTTCGAACTGGCGGCCGACATCCAGACCAGGGTCGTTCGCGTCGGCGAGCATCCCGTCCTCGCGGCCGAAGGCATCCTGCACCGAGCCGCGCTTGGTCAGGTCGATCCGGTCGTCTGTGAGACGGTCCGTCGCCTGCGCCCGCGAGAAGCGGCCCGAGCCGAGCAGGGCACTTCCGTCCAAGGGACCGGCAACCTCTCGCATGTTCGCGGAGTAGCTGGAGGCAAAGGAGCTGAGCGGCATCGACCAGACCAACTGCGTGGTGTGCGCCACCTTGCGGAGCGCCTGCGCCGACGGCCCCCCGTTGAGCAGATCGGCCGCTGGAACCACGAAGATGTCGAACTTGAACTGGCGCGAGGCCGCGGATGTCTTGACGCTCGCGCCGTCGCCTTTGTCCCATTCGCCGGACCAGCAGAGCCCGAAGTCGCAGAGAACGCCCGCCTGTTCGAGGATAGTCGGTAGGCCACGATACCTGTCGCGGAGGAATCGGCAGAGTTCGGCGTTGTGCTTCTCCCAGAACGACGCCTTGTCGGCACCCTGCAGGCGGACGAAGACGCGCGGCTCCGGCGGCAGCTTCTCCGCCGCCCCAATCAGGTCCGCGATGGCGACGAACAGGCCGAGCACGAAGTCCGAGTGTTCCTCCGTCTTGCTGAAGACGTAGCGCTCCCAACGCTTCAGCAGGCGGCTGTCCTCCTTCAGGTTGTCCCTGTGCCGGAAGAAGAACTCCCGCTCCTCGTCGTCGGCGCCGTCGATCTGGCTGACCGCTTCGAGAACTTGCCTGTCCGCCGAGGAGAGTTCCTTCGGCATCCGCGTCTCGAAGAACGTCAGCGTGGCCTTGCCGAGCGCGGCGACCTTCTCGCGCTTCGTGGTCGTGACGAGTTGCTCGACGACGTCCCAGCGGAGAGCGACGGCCACCTCCTGGGACGGCTGCCACTTGCCCGGCTCCAGGGCATGGTCCTTGATGAGAGCAGACAGGATGTCCGCCTCGTCCTGGGTCAAGCGGTCGTCGCCGCACAGGTCGCTGAGCTTTTCGCGAAGCGCAGCACGATCGAGAGGGGCCCCTCTTTCGGTGCGGAGGTACAGGGCGTCGTCCGTCCGCCCATGCACCTCCTGGAACGCCTCCGCCCATTTCTCCGGCGACCGAATCGGGCCGCGAACGCTGAACTCCTTGAAGCGGCCCGCCCCACGCGGGATGCGAAGCTCCGGAAGGGCTTCGTCCAACGCACGTTCGATCGTCATCGAGTGGAAGTGCATGTCGAGCGCGTGGACGAAGCGCGCAAACATCGCAAGGCCGCGGACTAGGACACCCGAGCCGACGATGCCGCGGAACACACTGGCTAGGTGGGCCTTCTGCCTGTCGTTCAGGGAGGGAAGATTGGCGCAGGCGTCCATCCAGAGGTCCGGGTGGTCAAGCAGCGACCGCTCGGACAGCTGCCTGATTTCCGCCGCGGTCTTGCCGACCACGTCCAGTTGCTGAGTTGGGACCGCGAACACGATGGCGGAGACGCCTACAGGGCGGGCCATTGACCGAAAGTAGGTTAGGTTCTCGGCCGTCAGCATCTCCGGCGGGAGCGTCCCGTCGGACAGGCTGCCATGCACCTGGACCAGCGCTCCCGGGACGTCGCGTGCGACGCGTAGGGCGGCGGCGCTGGTGAGGTCCGCGCCGAAGCCCACGATTTGGAAGAGCGAACAGCGGCCCGGGGCGTCGGCCACCTCCTGGGCGATGCGCGATGTCGTCACCTGTGCCACGAGGTCGCGGGGCCCCGCCGAGGCGGCCAGGAGCGGGGGTACAGGAACCACGTTCACGTTCATGGTGCCTCCACCCAGAAGGGATTGATGACGAAGGCGCAGTCGTCGGACAGCCTCTTCAGTAGTCCGAGCACGCGGAGCCTCTCCTCCAGGTGCCGCTGGTTGGCCTTCAGGTGCTCGTAGTTGACATTCGCGTAGACCCGCTGGCCTACACCAGAGCCGAGCACCATGCCGTACCGCTCGTTCAGCCGGTCGAGGAAGGCTTCCAGCTCCATCGGACTGGTGACGTTGGCCAGGACGAGTGCCTCCAGCAGGCCGTCGCTGGCCGCATACCACCGCCCCGTCCCGGGACGCGCGACAGCCAGCCCAATACGTTCAGCGTAGAAGCCGACGACCCGGCCCAGATGCCCGTCATGGTTGGAGATCGCAGCCGCGACGACCTCGCCGGGCAGTTGCTCGATCTCGAAAGCGCCCTCCGGCTCGAAGCCGAACCGCCGCTTCAGCAACTCACGGACAGCCTTCTTGGGGTTTGCCTGCCCCTTGGCCTTCGCCCATTCCTCGGAGGCCGTGAGGTCCGACACGAGCCTCTCGATGGCCCTGCGGGTCATACCCCTGTGGCTCGCGTAGGCATCCCTCGACACCTTGCGGACGCCGACGGTGTCGGGGCTCACCATGTCGAGCGGGAGCAGTGGCCTGTCTCCCCGCAGCGTCTCGGCGGCGCGCTCGAGCATGTAGCGCACGACGGCCAGTCCCGAGAGCCGCATCAGGGGCTCCGGCAGGTTGTCGCCCGGCAGGGCACCGAGCGAGAGCAGCGCAAGCCAGTCCTCGGCGAGAATGCGGTAGGTAGGGTGCGTCCGCAGCGGCAGGTAGCCGATGTTGTCGAACGTGACCGGGATTTCCGGCTCGTCCGGCTGCATGACCTTCGCCAGCTGGTTCCACCTGCTGCCGCTTCCGAGCAGGCGCTCGCGGATCGGCGTCTCAAGTTGATCGGCAATCCCGCTCCTGTTCAGCATCAGGAACAGGAGCTCGCCTCCGCGCGAGAAGAACCTGCGGTCCTTGTCGATGTTGCTCTTCTTTTCACCGTAATCGGCCGTGAGCATCGCGGGACCGCGGGGAGCCAAGTGCTTCGACGTCGGTCGGCGGTCCCGGCCCGGTTCCACCTCGCTGCTGCGCAGCAGGTCCACCGCGTTCCGGAAGGCGCCGAACCGGGTGAACCGCTCCCGGAGGTAGCCGAATTCCTTCTCCGCCTCATGCCCCGTCATCCGGAACCAGTCGGCCCACATCGTGGCGTCAGAAGCCGTCTGCCTGTTGGCGATCTCGTCGATGTGGCGGTCCGAGAAAAGGATGCGCCGGAGTGCCCGGCGGCGCGCCAGTCCGTACGGGAAGTTCTCGTGCTTGCCATTCGGCAGCCCGGGGAAGATCCGGCCCTCATTTTTGTCGGCCGCCCTGTGCGCCATGACGCCCATGGCCTCCAGCAGCAGTAGCCAGGGCGTCTGGTCGTTGTAGAAGCGATGGCCCCAGATTTGCTGCTCGAGCCAGACCTCGACCTTGATATCGAGGCTGGCTGGCGGTTCGAGCGCGCCGGCGAGGACGTTCAGGGCAGTCATGCGGTGACCTCAATCGGTTCTTCGCGCAGGGCGCCGTCCGGTCCGATCCGAACCAGGCTCATCTCAGAGAGGCTGTCGCTGTCCACGAGGCCGCGACGGGCGAGGCCCGCCACAGCTCGGAGCCGGAATTGGCGAAGCTCCTCGAAGCACTGTCGGGAGAAGCTCCCAGGTAGGCTGCCGCCATGCACGCGGAGCAGGTACTCGAACAGCAGCGGCGTCATGGCGTGGCTGTCCACAACCGGGGCGCCGCCGCCCTCGGCACGCACCACCATCCGCGGCCTCCCGTGCGGGCCGTTGGCATCGAAGTCGAAGTGGATCCGCTCCTTCTTGGAGGGGCCGACCCGCATGGCCACGTCGAGCACGCGCCCAAGTCGGCTTTGCGTATTGGCGGCTGGGGCAGCGAACCACACCGCCTGACCCTCGTCACACATCATGCCGGTGTACGTCCGGTTCAGCCCGACCACGAGGCGGTGCCGGATGCGGTCGACGGGGCGCCCAGCTGCGAGGTCCTCCGCGAAGCGTAGGTATGTCGCCCCGTGCGTGAAGACGGTCAGCCGCCAAGGGGCGAAGAGCCATTCCCCCTCCGATGGCAGGAGGAAGAACAGCCGCCGACGCTGCCCCTCCAAGGCCGCGCGGAACCGCTCGAAGTCGTCGAGGTTACCCCGCTGGTAGGCCCGGCGGATGTTCTCGAACGCCTTCCCCGCGAACTGATTGTCGGATGAAACCAGGGCCTTGTAGCGGTCCCCGGGCACCCCATCCACGAGGAGGCCGTCGATGGCGTTGTTCGTCTCCCGGCCGATCCCCATGCTCTCGAAGACCGTGAAGGCGCGATACTGCTGGCGCTGCGAAACCGCTGAGACATTCAGGCCAAGCGCGTTGTCGAAGGGGTTCGCGCACGCTGCGGCGTTCTCCTCCACCAAGGCGTGTGCCGTCGAGCAGTGCAAGAGCCCGGTCGCCCGGTTCGAGACGCCGAGGACCACGTTCACGGCAAGCAGGAGCACGTGGCGCATCGGGAGGTGCATGTCGTTGTGGGCGGCCAGCCGGATCAGCTCCCTTAGCCTGCCGCGCATCCCCGTCCCGTCGGTTCCGGTGAGGACACGCAGGTTCCGCCGGATCGGACACCGGTCGGCCTGCGCCAGGGGACAGGGCGCGCAAGCAGCCCAGCCGGGGTGGCCGTCCAGAGCGTCCACGACCTCGTCGAAGAGGCGATCGTGCGACTGCCTGCTCAGGTTATAGAGGGCGAGGCGGAGGTGGGGGTCATGCTCCGCGTCCTCCTTGAGCAGCGTTCGAATGCGGTCACCGACACCGGCCGCCTCAGGATATTCCTTCGCGTGTTCCCGCCAGAAGCGCAGCAGCTGGCCGTCATTCGCGGCGACAAGAAACAGTCTGTCGGGCGCCCTGCCGAGCAGCGCGGGGAGCAGACCCTCCAGGATGTCCTTCTGGTCCGGCTTGTCGAAGAACCAGCTCAAGTCCTTTACCACTGTGAGGACACGGCCGCCGACGCGGACCTCGGCCAGCGCGTCGTGGTGCGCCCACCCATCCTCCGTTCCGCCCAGTTCGAAGAACACCTGGCGGCAATGCCAGGTCTTTCCGTCGCCCGCCGTCCCGGTCAGGATGACGTTCACTGCTTCCGGCGAGCGGAAGTTCTGCACGAGGTCGCCTACTCGCAGACTTGGGACGTGCAGGGGCGCCACGCCCAGCTTGGCGGCCGCGCCGGTCACGTGCTCGTCCCAGATGGAGTCCGACGATGCCGTTGGACCGTAGGTCCGGAGGAACTCGACGAGCGGGTTGCTGTACATGGCGGCGCTCACAGGTGGCAGATCGCGCAGCCGTCGTCGTCCGACTTCGGCTTCATGGCGCGCCTCGGCATCCGCTCGACATCCTCCAGCGAGCGGCCATCGACCCAGGTGTACCTGCGGCCATTGCGGCCGGTCTCGTACTCCTTAGCCTTCTCGAAGAGCTCGGGATGGCGCTCCTTCAGGCCCTGCCACTCGCCGATCTGTTGGTAGAAGCAGAAGTAACAGCCCGACCGCGAGCGCCACTCGTAGTAGGCGGGCGCACCCATCCCGCTGTCCTCCAGCAGGCGCTGCACGTCGGCCAACACGATGCCGTCGTCCTTGAACGGGTAGACGGGCGTGATGTTGGGCTGCTCCGACAGCAGCACAGGCTTGCCGTTCCCCAGGTACCCGGAGCGGTTCTCGTCGGCGCGGATACCGATGTAGGAGTAGGCTCGGTCCGACCCGATGTGCTTCTCGAACGGGTGGATCTTCAGCATCCGAGTGCACCACCGCGAGCGCGGACTCGGCAGGTAGCCGGAGAAGTGGTCGTAGAGCACCACGTCGAAGGGGCTGCGTCCCGGCTTCTCGGCAACGCCGAGCATGTCCAGCGCTGTGATACGGGTGACCTTGCGGCCGAGGACGTGCTCAAGTCGCTCGAAGTAGTCGTAGGTCTCCGGCAGCTCGGCGCCCGTGTCCGAGAACACGTACTCGAACGGCAGATCCGGGTAGCGCTGGGCCAGGTAGATGGCCAGACCCGTGCTGTCCTTGCCCCCAGACAGCGGCACGATGTGCCGTGCCGAGATGTCCTTGGCCGCGTCCTCCATCTTGGCGACGGTCGGCCTGACCACGCCCCCCGGCTCGGCGCCGGTCGGCTCTTCAGCATTTTCCATTGTGGCGACGGTCGTCATCGCATTCCCCCCACGGCGACACACTTCGCCTCATCCTCCCACCTCAGGCGGCGTAGGAGGTCGTTCAGCTGCTCGATGCGGGCCTCGACGATGCCTGCGATGGGGTCGCCCGGCTGCGGATCGGCCAGGGCGACATCTTCGATACGGGTCCGGCACTCGCGGAGCAGGCGCCGCAACTGCGCCGACGTCCCGTCCTCCCACTTCTCTACCCCGCGCTGGAGCAGGACGGAGCTGACGGCGCGGGCGAGGCTCTCCGCCGAGTAGCGGCCGTTCGTCGTGTCCAAGGCGGTGCGCAGCACGGCCTTGTCCACCATCGTCAGGTCCTCCCGGCGCATCAGCGCGGGCACGTTCAGGCAGCGAACCCAGCTCTGCACGCCCACGAGCGGTTCGGCCCCGCGCACGAGGCTGAGCACCTCGCCCACCACCTCGACGGCCTCCCGGACGTAGCCCTCGACGAGCCTGTCCACGTCGTTGCGGGCCCTTTCCAGCGTCTTCAGCGTCGAGCCGAAGCGGCCAAGGTTCGGGAGGCGCGCGCCAAACACGCTGGGCAGCTCCTCGGTCACGCGGTGCGCAGGGTTCCCCTGCTCCGACAACAGGTTCAGGAGCTTGCGGCCGTCGTCCGTGTGGCGCCGCGACCGCCGCACCCCGTCCGAGATTGTCCGGCGCCATGCATTGATGGCATCAACCGCGAAGCGGACCGCCTCGTCCATCGGGCCCGGCCTGCGGTGGGCGAAGATGTAGGCGACTTCCGACAGGTAGCCGAGCGTGTTCGCGTCGGACGGGTGGACGTCGAAATTGACCCGCTGCGGCTCCAGGAACAGGCGGGCGGCGTCGAAGCCGAGCAGGTCGGCGGGGTAAGCGGCGTCCGTGTAGAGGCTCACTGCCCGACCGAACGCCTTGTAGCCGGCGACAACCAGCAGCGGCAGGACCCCCGCGGGCACACCATAGGGCGGCGACGAGAGCCGGGTGACCAGGGTGTCGAGCGTCTTAGTGCCCGGCTGGGTGAAGAACTCGGCAATCAGCCCCCAGACCGCCTGCATTCCAGGGTCTTCGATTTCCGACGGCTCGGCGAAGCGTCCGGTGGCTCCCTCCGAGCGGTGCAGACCCGTCTTCGCGAGCACGGTCCGGTAAACGGAACCTTCGGCGGAGGTCAGCTCCTCCTCGCGGTAGCCGAGGTTGGCCTCGTGTCCCTTTTCGAGCACGTGGGTCAGAACGCGGATGCGGGCGGTTTCCATCTGCCGCGACATCCGGTTCCGCATCACCTGGTCATTCACGATCCGGGGCGTGCTGCCGTAGAGGCCATTCAGCAGCGTCGTGGCAGCCATCCCAGCAGGGTGGTCCCGGTCCACGGGCAGCCGCTGGCCCGCGTGCCACCACTCGGCCCCTGCGGGGCGGTCGCTCGTCAGCCTGTGGAGGACCACCGCCAGCTGCCGCCGTGCTATCGCGAGCAGCTCCGTTAGTTCCTGCCGGATGAGCGGATCCTCAGCGAGCAGCGTGTCATCACACTGGAGGGACACCAGGGCATCAATTTCCAACGCCGCCTCGTGGACTGCGATGGGTTCGGATGGCAGCACCACGAGGGTGCGGTCGGACGCCGGCCACCCGGCCTCCACGCGCTTGCGCGCCTTGGCAAGCTCCTCGGCGGAGTCGGGCAAGACGTAGACCACGATGCCCCAGGGAGCCTCTGCCCCGGCCGGGGGGAACGCGGCGCCTGCCGCGACCTCGGAAGCCTTCATGTAGCGCCCGACGAGGTAGCGGGCGGTGCCGAAGCGCAGGTTGTGCCCGGTGGGGCGCACGAACGGCGCTGGGTGCTGCGCGTCGAGGAATCGCAGCAGGTCGAACCCCTCGAAGCGGCGCGCGCGCTCCTCGCAGACGCGGGCGTTCAGGTCCACGTCGGCGCCGTGCCAGATGGACACGTCATCGTTGAGCTTCCGGTGGACGAGGAGCTTCCGTCCGATCAGCGCCTCGATGGCCGGGGTGGCCTTCCAGAAGGAGGCGCCATCCTTGCTGGCCACGGCCGTCTGCAGCGCGCCCTGGGTCAGCTTCCGCCGCTCCCCGTCCACGCCCATCTGGAGGAGGCAGGCAGCGGCGAGAGCCTCGCGCTCGACGCCGTCAGACGCGCGGCTGCGCGCCGTCTCGGCCTCGACCCACCTACGGTGCGAACCGCCGATGCCGACGTCGGCGCGCATGGTGTCGGAGAATGCCTGGTAGACCTCCTCCATACCGACGGCGCGCGAGAGGTCGGCGCTCCGGATGAAGGAGAACAGGCTGCGCTCGTTCTGGCCGATGCGGGCGACCAGCCGCGGCAGGACATGCAGGGCCGCCGCCGACACGGGATACGCCCGGGCGAGCAGCGCCACCACGCGCCCCTCGTCAGCCATCCCGTCGAACCAGCCCGCCTCCATCGCTCCGGTCGCAACCCGCCGCAGGGCGGCCTCGCCAGGCGGTACGAGCCCTTGCGGGCGACGCTCCGAGATGACGGTGGCAGCCAGTTCGTAGAGCTCCTGGCTGTCCTCGACGAATCGGAGCTGCTGAAACCGCCCCTCGATCTTCCGCCACTCATTCCGTGACGTCTGGTTCAGGACGGTCGCGTAGGCGAGCAGGTTCTGGTGCAGCAGGAGGGTCAGGCTCGCCGATGGCTGCCTCGCCCTGTCGGTCCACTCGGCCAGCCTCTGGACGCCGTCGAGGTCGCGGGACCTGCCTTCATTGACGATACCTTCCAGGTGGCGTCCGAACTCGTCCCAGATCACCGCGACACGGTCGGTGTTCGCGAGGGATTCCATCGCGTCGAGTGCGCCGTCGATCGACTTCGCCTTCCGCGCGCCGATCGCCTCGCACAGCGCGCCCGGCAGGTCGCGAACATGCCCACTGAGGACGATGACGCGCCCCTTGGCACGCGACTTGGTTCGGCGCTCCGCCAGGATGGCGAGGTCCGGGTCGACGGCGCCGAGCCGTTCGATGACGGGCTTCAGCGCGGCTGCTGCGTCGTTGGTCACCAGGAGGGCGCCGACGCCAGCCGCGAGCGACTTGCCGCTCCCGTAGGCTGCAATGACCATGCGGGAGCCGCCCTCCAGCACAGACCTGACGACCGGCACAGAGCGCCGCGTCGGGTGGTAGTGCGTGAGCCTGCGCGGATCGCGCAGGTCCTCCCGGAGGTTGACCGAGCGGAAGTTGACGACGCCGCTCATGCCTTTGACCCGATGCGCTGGAAGTGACGATCAAGCCAGACGGCTGCGCCCAAGTCCGGCACCCGCAGCCTGCGCTCCGCGCCGAGGAGGTCGAGGCTGACACCGAGCGCCTTGTAGTCCCTGGCGGCGCGGATGCTCATGTCCTCGATGGCTTCGGCGTCCAGGCCAAGAAGGAGCCCCGGCGCCCCGCGGCGGCCGACCATCTCGCCAACCGACATCGCCTGCTGGTCCGTGTCCTTCGCGGCCGCGGCCACGCAGGCGAGGAACGCCTCGATGGGTGCGGCGTCGAGCGGGCGGGCCCGCTCGAAACGTCCGGTGTCGTCGTGCCGGAGCACGAGGCCGAGGTCGCGCAGCGGCGAACCCGTGCCCTCCTCCGGGTCCTGGCGCTCACCCGAAGCTGGCGAGGCGTAAGCCAGGAGCAGGCAGGCCACGTCGCGCTGTGCGACGCCCACGCTCGCCTCGTTCGTCGCGTGCAGGCGCAGGTGCCGGATGTACGCCTCGACGCACACCGCCCGATCGAAGGTCCGCTCGCGGAAGTCCGAGAAGAACCACCCCCATACGCTGCGGGTGCGCCGCGCGAGGTGAAGGTGAACGAACCACCAGGTGGCCGGGTACTCCATGAACGGGTCGCGTTGCGTCACGACGTTCGCCAAGCGCGTGGCAGCCAACGTCTTCGACCGCCGGTCCGCCTCGTCGGAAGCGACGACATCCGCGAGGCCGCTCGCCTCCATCCAGTAGCGCAGCGACTTCACCATCCGGGTGCCGAGACCGAGGCGGACCACCGCTCCCTCCTCGTCGCGGAAGTCACCTTCCTCAGCCATGAACGTGACGCCCTTGCCGAGCCAGCCGTGACGGACCGCGAAGGTCTCATGACGACCGTACTCGAAGCGCAGGCGCTCCTTTGCGGCTGCCGCACTCATGCATTCATCTCCAGTGCGCAGGCGACCATCCGGACGGCACGTTGGCCGTCCTGAATCGTGTTGGTCGCCGAGAATGAGAACCTGACGCTGCCGAACGCCTCGTTCTCCGTGAACCCCATGGCCCGCAGCACGTGGGACGGCTCCGGCTTCCCGCTCGAGCAGGCCGAACCCTGGGAGCAGGCGAGTCCGAGCGCATCGAGCCGTGCCAGTACCTCCATCCCGTCCCGGCCGGGGAAACAAACGTTCGACGTGTTGGGCAGGCGCGGCGAGGCATCGCCGTTCACCCGCGCCATCGATTGCAGCCCGAGCAGTGTCACCTCGAACGCGTCGCGGGCTGCGCGCATCCGTTCCGCAGCTCCATCGAGGTCCCGTGCCCGGGTCGCGGCCGCGAGGCCGAGCCCTGCGATGCCCGCGACGTTGTGGGTGCCCGAGCGCAGCCCGCGCTCCTGACCGCCGCCCCGGACCAGCGGCCCCAGACGCGCGTCCTCCGGGTCGGCAAGGACGAGGGCACCCACACCCTGTGGCCCGCCGATCTTGTGGCCGGAGAAGGCGACGGCATCGACACCCATTTCGACAAGGTGAACCGGCATCCGACCCACCGCCTGCGCGGCGTCGCAGAAAATGAAAGCATCGGGGCGCGCCGCGCGAACGGCAGCGCAGAGGGCGGTCATCGCCTGCAGGACCCCCGTCTCGCTGTTCGCCGCCTGCACCGCGACAAGCAGCGGGCCGGGCGGCGCGGCGGCAACGGCGCGCGCGAGGTCGCCCGCATCAACCACGCCGTCCGCGCCGACGCCGACGAGGGTCACGGGCCTGCCCATGCGGCCGAGCGTCTCTATCGGACGCAGGACTGAGGCATGTTCGACCACGGTCGCCACGGCGGAGCGCCAGCGGGGCCCCGCATCGCCCCCCAGGATGACGATGTTGTTCGCCTCGGTGCCCCCGGCGGTGAACAAGACGCCCTCCGGGTCGGCTCCGCCGATGAGCTCGCAGACTCCATCTCGGGCACGGGCGAGGACGCGCCGCGCCTCGCTCCCGAGCCAGTGGGCGCTGGACGGATTGGCCCAGACCTCCGCCATGGTCTGCGAGACCAGGGCGACCACCTCGGGAAATGGTGCGGTCGTGGCGTTGTGGTCTAGGTAGAGCGGGTGAGCGTCGGCCAGCGCCAGAGTGGTCATTCGCCCCTCCCGGCCAGGTAAGCCTGCCAGATCTCCTCGAAGAGGGCGGCAACCGACATTCCTCGGGCAGCCGCCTCGACCTTCACCTCACGGACCCGGTTCGGGGTCATGCGCACGCCGAGCGTGTCGGTGCGGCGTGGCCTGCGCACCTCATTGACCCTAGTCCCGCATCCTGCTGGCTGGTCGGTCATTCGCCCCGTCGACATGTCGTCATGACGTCCAACCAATGAATAAGCTCGCGCCTTCGTGAAGACAAGCATGATCTTAGCGGGAACGATGCGGAAACTGCCCTTGAGGTGGTCGCCCAGCCCGGATGACCGCAAGCACCAAGCCTAAACCATTGATATCGCCGCTCGCTGCGTGGTGTGCGGGCGGGCGGTCGTCGGCCTCAGCTGGGAGGGGCGGCGCTTACGGATGGGGCGCGGCGGCGTCCGTGGTCCCTGCATCGAGCCATGAGTGGAACCGCTCTGCCGACAATTTCCACCGCGCAGGCTTAAGGCCGGAACTCTGAAAGAATATTCGTGCCGCTGGTCCCGATGCTGGCCTTTCGCTGCCCCTCCCACTCCACCGGAAACGGCGCCATCAGTGCCGGCAGCGTCATGCCCTCAGGCTGGCTGCCATCCAGGATCGCCTCCACGAGATCTGGCGCCAGCAGCGTCAGCCGCAGGATCCGGCACAGATAGGACTCCGCCATCTTCTCCGCCGCGGCAATCTCCTTGATCGTGCCACAGCGCCCGCTTTCCAGTACGCGCCGCCAACGGAACGCCCGGGCCAGAGCCTTCACCAGCGTGGTGTCCGCAGCCGATGCGCCGCGGGGCGCCATGCTGCCCGGCGTCAGCACCAGCTTCCGCCCGCCTCGGTGCTTCCGGACCGCCAGCGGCACTCGGACGGTTAGCATCTGCGCGGCTCGGGTCATGCTGCCGCCCTCGCCGATCCGGCCGGCGTTGCCAGGTCTCGCGCCAAGCTGGCCAGGCCCTCCAGCTTCAGTCGCACGTCTGCGCCGCCAGCCCCGATGTCTACGCGGTCGACCAGGAGCCGGATGATCCGCGCCTGCTCGGCAGGGAAGAGCTCCTCCCACAGCGGGTCCAGCCGCTCCAGCGCCAGGCGTGCCTCGTCCTCCGTCATATCCGGCGCCGAGACCCGGGCCGCGCGACAGGCCCCGAGCACCAACTCCGGCTGGCGCAGCAGCCCCCGGACCTGAGCAACGGTCGCCTCCTCTACCTCGCTGCGACCACTCGGGCGATGGCCGGCGCGTCGACAAATGTCCCGGCTGTCGCCGTCTTTAATCGCCGCGCCGCTGACCCTTGATGCCTTTCAGAAGCTCGACTGCGTGCTGGGTGTGGATGACGTGGTCGTAGTGCGCTGAGATCTGCTCCACTGAGTTGCCGGCATTGTCGGCTAGCATGCTCAGGTTCACGCCGCGCTGGATAGCATCGGTGATAAAGGCATGACGCATACTGTACGGGGTCCTCACCAGGCCATGCCCATCACGGCTGAGGCCAAGCTCCTTCAGCACGGCCTTGAAGCCCTCTCCGAAGCGCGTGGTGGGCTCGCCGTTGGGCTTGACCCAAAGGCAAGCGTCCGGCCTCGGGTCAGGGTGCTGTGCCTCAATTGAATTTATGACCTCCTTGAGCCGCATATCCACGACCACGGGCCGAGAGCCGGTCTTGCCCTGCTGGACGCGCACCACGTAGTGCGGCGTCGACCCGTCGACGAACTCTACATCCCGGAACCTGAGCGTGGTGCCCTCCACACCAGGCCTGAGCCCGGTCAGCAGGTGGAAGCGCACCCACAGCCAAAGCAGCCGGCGCGATGCCTGGTGGTGCTTCTTCTTGGTCTTCTCGATGCGGCTCTCCAAATGAGCCAGCAGCTTCGCCTGCTCTGCTGCGCTGAAGGTCCCGCGGCGGTTCCGCACGAATTTGGTGGCGTCCAGCTCCGGCATTTCTGTGCGCGTGATACGGCCGTCCTTGATAGCGCGCTCGAAGATGTGCCGCACCAGCCGCTCGAACAGGATGCGGCTGTTGACACCTGGCTTGCGGATGTGCGTTCCGGGCATCTGCACTGCGAGAGGCTTGGTGTACTTCCGCCCCTTGTTGTCGCGCGTGCGGTACTGAATGCGCTTCGCCCCCTGCCCCGCCTTCCACTGCTCGAAGTAGGCATCGTGGAAACCCTTCATGGCCCGTGCATCCACCTTGTCCAGCGGAGTGTCGCCGAAGTGGGGCAGGAGGTAACGCCGGATCATGCTTGCCTCCATCTCCGCCTTCTGCATCCTCGTGTCGCGCTTCGCCGGGGGTGCCTGGTCGGCCGCGCGGATGCGGTGGGCGATAAAGGCTTCAGCCGCGCTGGTGAAGGGCGTGGCGCTGGTGCTGAGGCCCTGCTGCTCGCGCCACCTGACCTTCTGGTACCTCGCTTCGGCTACCTTCTTCGCCTCCTCGAGGCTGCGCTTCCCCGTCGTCTTGCGCTCATAGTCGCCGCTGGCCAGCCGCAGTCGATACTGCCACTTGCTGCTTGCGCCGGGCCGCCGGTAGACGACGAGATCGCCGTCATGCAGCGACATCTGCTCTGTCTCGGCTGTCTGCTTCGCGGGTACCGGCTCCTTCGCGGGCTCGGGCGCAGCGACAGAATTAACCGGGTTAATTTTCGGCTTGGCGCCGAACAGGGGGATGACTTGGGCCATTCTTGGGCTCCTTGGCTTGTTTTCCGATCTATTGCTTGCCAAGGAGAGCTGGGTTTCAGGGGCGCATCACTGCCCGATTGTGCAGGTTTCTTGCCTTTCCACTTCCCTCTTATACTTTCTTCATTGTGGCCTTGCCAACATTCACCGCAATCATCACCAGTTCTTCTTCTCTTGTGCAGAAACCTTGCATCACGTTCCTGTGCATGTTCTACAGGCAGGCGTTTGGAATCAAGGGGTTAGGCATCGTTGTATGTTTCACCCACAAGAAGTCCATCATGGTGAACATGGGCTGAGCCGGCAGGCGCGCCC
>NZ_JCACHA010000304.1:0-2922 GCF_059503625.1 Skermanella sp. | reverse complement strand
CCGCTGCGGTCAAGTCCTGCCCGGCCAAGTCCTGCCGGGATAGAGACGGCAGACGATCCCTTATTCGTCGCCTTCTTCGGCGTCCTGCTCGATCTGGCTGGCAAGGTCGCGCAGCATGTCGACGACGTCCTCGTGGCTGGTCTCCTCGACCGCCTGGTTGACGGCGGCTTCGATCATGGCGACGGCAACGTACGAGGACAGCGGACCGCCCTCCTTCATCGCCGCTTCGAGATGCTTTTCGGCGAGATCGAGCGCCTTGTCGAACATGGCTTCGGCAGGGCTGTTGTTCTGGTCGGTCATTTCAAGGTCCCCTTGGGGCATGGTGGCGTGGCAAACAGGCCGTCGATGGGCGAGCTATAGCATTCCGGATTGAAAGGCGCGTCCCAAATCGTTCGCTGTCGTCGTGCGGGTTGTTCTCTGTCTAAACCGGTGACGGCATGCTTTGCTGCACCGGATCGACAAGCAAGGATTCTTCAAAATGGATAACGATGTCTCCACCGCAATCACCAGCCGGGATTTCTACCCCTACTGGATCGACGAATCGGTGCGCTTCGCCGACCTGGACCCGCTGGGCCACGTCAACAACGCGGCTATCAGCACCTATTTCGAAAGCGCACGGGTAGCGCTGTTCAGCGACTCCGGCAACTCTCCCGTGTCCGGTCCGCTCTCCGTCGTGATCGCCCGGATCGTCATCGATTTCCGGTCGGAGATGCATTATCCCGGTGCTCTTCGAGTCGGCTTGAAGGCGACCCGCTTCGGCCGCTCTTCCCTGACCGTGGCAGGCGCCGTCTTCCACGGCGAGACCTGCATCGCGACCAGCGAAGTCGTCTGCGTCCTGTTCGACACGACCGCGCGGCGGTCGGCGGAAATTCCGGCGGCGGTCCGCGCCCGCCTGACGGAACTGGCCGGCTGACGCGATGGCAAGACGCCCTCAGCGCAAGGCCAGGACCCAGGCTCCCGTCGAGGTCACCGTCGGCGAAATCGGCGCCCGCGGCGACGGTCTGGCCGACCACGGAGGCAGGCGTGTCTATGTCCCGCTGACCGTGCCGGGCGACCGCGTCCGCATTCTGCCGGGCGAGCCGCGCGGCGACGGCATCGCCGCCCGCCTGCTCGACGTGCTGGCACCCGGCCCGGACCGGGCGGCCCCGCCCTGTCCTCATTTCGGGATCTGCGGCGGCTGTGCGCTTCAGCACCTTACCGACGACGCCTATGCCGGCTGGAAGCGTACCCAGGTGGTGACGGCGCTCGGCCGTGCCGGGCTGACGGGGATCGACGTCGCGCCGACCGTCCGCACGCCGCCCGCCGGCCGCCGCCGCGCCACTTTCGCCGCCACCCGGCGCGGCGGGCGCGCGACGCTGGGTTTCAACGAGCGGCAAAGCCACAGGATCGCCGAAATCTCCGGGTGTCTGGTGGTCGAGCCGGGCATCCGGGCTCTGCTCGGGCCGCTCGAAGACTTGCTGACGGCCGTGCTTCCCGACGGGGCCGCGCTCGACGTGACCGTGGCCGTTCTCGAAGGCGGTCTGGACGTGCTTCTGACCGGCGGTCCCGAACCGGGGCTCGATGCCCGCGAGCGGCTGGCCGCCTTCGCCGAGTCGCGCGATATCGCCCGCCTGTCGTGGCGGCGCTCGCCGTCGGCTCCGCCGGAACCCGTGGCCGCCCGTCGTCCCGTCCATGTCAGGTTCGGCGGAACAGCTGTACCGGTCGAACCCGGCGCCTTTCTCCAGGCCAGCGGCGAGGGCGAAGCGGCGCTGGTCGATGCCGTTCTGGCCGGCGTCGGCAATGCGCGCAAGGTAGCCGACCTGTTCGCCGGTCTCGGCACCTTCACCTTTCCGATGGCCAGGACCGCCGCCGTCCATGCGGTCGAAGGGGACGCTTCCGCCATGGCCGCCCTGTCGTCGGCGGCGCGGACCCTGCCGAACGTGACCACGGCACGCCGCGACCTGTTCGAGGATCCGCTCACCGCTTCGGAACTGTCCCGCTTCGATGCCGTGGTCTTCGACCCGCCGCGCGCCGGCGCCCGCGAGCAGTGCACCCGGATCGCCGAGTCGGGAGTCCCCGTCGTGGTGGCCGTGTCGTGCAATCCCGCCACCTTCGCCCGCGACGCCCGCATCCTGACCGACGGCGGCTACCGCCTGGAAAGCGTCACGCCGGTCGACCAGTTCGTCTGGTCCGCCCATATCGAACTGGTCGCCCGCTTCACGGCAGCCGGGTGAGACCGTGCGTCAGGTTGTTCCCGTAAGGGATCGACCTGTGTGAATGCTTTCACCGCGTAGGCCGGCTGCTGCTTCGCTTCAGCCGGCCTACTGCATCGGGGCCTCCACCAGTCAACTTCTTTCGGCCCTTGGTACAAGGCGTGCTCGTCCATCCATGCGCCTCGGCAGGGCGGATCGCTGCCGAGGCTTCCTCGTTCTTATCGCGCGGTGCGATGGTGGGCACCGTGACCCTTTGTCGGCGACACTCTTGCCGGCTTAGCGGGTCATGCCTTCGGCCGGGAGTTCACGGTCTCTCGTCATGACCAGCGAGACGATTACGCCGCCCAGCAGCAGGGCGAAGGTCACCGACAGGGAGATCACCGGGTCGAGCTTGCCGTAGAACTGGTTGTAGAAGATCTTGCTTCCGATGAAGACCAGCACCAGGGCCAGCGCGTATTTCAGATAGTGGAAGCGATGGACCATCGCGGCCAGGGCGAAATACAGCGCGCGGAGGCCCAGGATCGCGAAGATGTTGCTGGTGTAGACGATGTAGGGATCGGTCGTGATCGCGAAGATGGCGGGTACCGAGTCCACCGCGAAGATCAGGTCGGCGAACTCGATCAGGACCAGGGCCAGGAACAGCGGCGTTGCGAACCGGACCAGCTTGCCCGAGCCTTTGGGATCGGGAGCCTTCACGAAGAATTTTTCGCCGTGCAGTTCGTCGGTGACG
>NZ_JCACHA010000303.1:0-2928 GCF_059503625.1 Skermanella sp. | reverse complement strand
CATTCACACCACCATGACGGTTTGATAGCCGAGCACCCTGCCGTAGCCGATCAGTCTCAAACTTCCCAGTCGGTAAAGCCGTGACGCACGGCGCCGTCACCGCACGCCAAACCGCCGTCAAGTCGGCGCACGGCCGACTATTGCTAATGCGCCAAAAAGCACTGAGCACATGAGCACCCCAAGTCGTGCTCATGTGCTCACGGAGATCATCATGAAGCATGAAAAGCTACTCGTGTGTCCTGACGGCATGTATGTGGAAGATCATACAGGAAGACGCCGTATCTCGGCGTCAATCGAAGTTGTTGCGTTCGGGTACTACGAGAACAGCAACGGCCGCTTCGTCATCATCCGGTTCGACGTCGACAACGTCAATACATACGTTGTCTGCCCAAGCTCGGTCCTGAGGAAGGCGGGCATATTATTGGATCTTCTCGATGACCAAGGCTTTGATTGGCCTTTGGACCGACGAGATCGGCAGTTGCTCCTGAAACATCTGCAAGCGACCAAGCCGCCACTCCAATGGACAATCCTCCGCAGGACGGGCTGGTGGGGGAATACGTATGTACTGGCTGACCGGGCAATTGGTCCCGATGCTGAACAAGTCTGGCACGAGGCTGCGTTCTGCAGCCGTGGCTTCGGTATCGCCCCAGGCGGTGTCAGTCCGGCTACGAGCATGCTCGGCTCGGCAGCCTACCTCGGCTCAGCCGGCTCGCTCGAAGACTGGAAGACGATCGTCGCAGCGCCGGTTTCTTGTAGCTCAAGAATGATCCTCTGTATCCTGAGTGCCCTCACTGCCCCCTTGATGCAGCCGCTTGGATTGGAAAATGGGGGTTTTCATCTCTTCGGTGCGTCTTCGGCCGGAAAGACCACTGCGAGCCTTCTAGCTCGCTCCGTGTTTGGGCGGGCTGTCCGGGCAGAACTCACCCATTGGAGGGGAACGGAGGCTGGCACCGAGACGATCGCGATGGAGAACTGCGACCTACTGCTCGTGTTAGATGAGATCGCCCAGCTTGATGCGGACCAAGTCAAAGGCGGCAGGCGGGTGCGGGAGACCGTCTTCCACCTTTGTTCCGGGCAGCCAAAAGCAAGGCAGGGCAAATTCAACCAGCAACTTCAAAGTCCAACGTGGCGGACCTTCATCCTGAGTAACGGCGTCGCGCCGCTATCGGACCTAGCAACGGCAGCGGGCCTGTCACGTGATGCTGGCGATAATGTTCGGCTCATTGATGTGCCGCTCGCCGATGACCGCACAAACATCTTCGATCGCAAGCTGCGGGATTCGGCCGAGGACGAGTTACTATCCCGGAGACTCGAAAATGCGGTGGCGACGCGATGCTACGGCACTGCAGGTCCCGCTCTCTTAGAACAGTTCGTCGAGAGACGGGATAAATATCTTCCGTTGCTGGAAAGATGGATGGCCGACTTCGTGGGTCTGGCAGGTGTGCCGGAAACTCAGAACGGCGGATGGGAACGGCGGTTCGTGCGGCGCTTTGCTGCGTGCTACGCGATTGGGCTGCTGGCCATCAAGTTCGACATCCTCCCATGGTCGGAGGAGCTCGTGCAAGAGGCTGTAGTCGCCTGCTACCGCGATGCCCGGCAGGCAATCCCAAGTGCCGATGCCGTGCTGAAGGAGGGCCTTCAACGGCTTCGTGTCGGCTTAAACGCGGCTCAGATCCTCGACGCGCGCGAAGGCCTTGATGGAATCGACACCGAGGAGATTGCTAAGGCTGATGGGTTCCGCAGATCGTTAGAACCCAAGAAGTCGTTCTTGGCGATAAAGCCTGACGTCTTCCGCGCCTGGTTTGATGATGCTCAACAGCTACAACTTGTACTGAACAAACTTGACACTGAGGAGATGCTCATGAGGCAGCCCAGCCGGCCTAATACCTTCACAAAGCAGGTAAAAATTGCCGAAGCGGGGGGAAAAAATTATTACTACTGCCTGCGTGGGCGAATTCATCGCTGGCTAGAGAAACAGTAACCGCTCTATACGGTCAACTTGAGGCTGCTGAAGTCGGCGGCCTCTTCTTTTTTGATAGCTTCGGGTGGTTAGGTCGCTTGAATTGCAGGCCACCCATTCGCCGTCAGCACGATCAGACTTCTCGAAGCAATCGGACGAGATGGTGTGTCCCTTCATCACCTTCATTGCAGCGATGCCGCTGGAACCAGTGTTCCGCGTCAATCTGGATGAGAAGCCGTATTGCCTCAGCGAATAATGTTCCCGAACGGCTTGTCATTGCCTCACCGTCATGTTCCCGTTGCCGCATCTTCTTCGGCCCCGGCCACACTGGACAGGGCGCCAAACACCATTTTATGTGCCGTCTCCTGCCGCCAGATCTTCAGGCGGCGCTGCAACGTCCGAAGCTGACCGTCCGGATAAACTCCCGGGTGCTCCGCCTGCAGCCGTTCCAGCAACTCCCGGCCGGTTCGCCAGGGCTCGGCTTCAAACCATTCCCGCAACCGCTCGGATGCCGTCGCGAAGGGGTCGGGCCGCCGACGCGTTCGTTTCGCCGCCGCCTTGGGCTGGGCGGTCGGCCGCACCTCACCGTTCTGCCAAGCCGTCCGCAGCCCGCTGAGAGACTCCTCAAGCGTCGGTGCCGGGCTTGCCTCCATATCCGGCGGCACCTTTTGATCGGCGATTTCAACCAGACGCCGCTGCGCCGAACGCATCTCGCTGAGCAGATAAACGGGATCCAGCGTCGCTTGGCAATCCTTGATGCGGAGCCGGACGTCCTCCGCTGTCCTAGGGTCCGTCAACAGACGCTGAGCCGGTGTTGCCGGCGGGTGGTACTGCTTGCGCACCCGCGCGCCCTCACGCTGCTTGCTGGCCAGCTTGAACGAGGGCTGGAAGAAGTTGATGAACAGCCGGACCATCGCGTAGAGCCGGGCCAGTTCCGCAGCCGCTTCCAGTCCCTCATAGAGCCGGTA
>NZ_JCACHA010000302.1:0-2931 GCF_059503625.1 Skermanella sp. | reverse complement strand
CGACATGGCCGGAAACGATGTGGCCGCCCAGTTCGTCGCCCATCTTCAGGGCTCGCTCCAGATTGATCTCGGTATTCTCGCCCCAGGTGCCGAGCGTCGTCTTGGACAGCGTCTCGCCGGAGGCGGAGATCGTGAAGCGGTCGGCTTCCTTCTCGATCACCGTAAGACAACAGCCGCTGCAAGCGATGGAGGCGCCGATATCCACGGTATCCATATCAAAGGCGGTGGCGATGGTGAACAGGGTATCTCCGCGCCGGTCAACGGCGACGACGGTCCCCACATCTGTGATGATTCCGGTGAACATGGGCACAAGCCTAGCAGGTTCGACAGTGTCCGGCCACGCAACGCTTAGCCGCAGGGACGATCCCCCTTCTGGGGGCGGCTCCATGGGTTGATGACATGGCACCCGGCGGGACGGCAGTCAATTGCCGATCATGCGGGATATCGTCCCGCTGTCGCCATGACGACCATACGTTTCAAGCGCTTTCCACCCTGCCACAACGGCGCTACCTTGGGTGGCTGCATCCGCGACCGGGTGCGGCCATAAGGAAATTGGGGAGGAAACCGAGGAATGAAGCGGATCACCGCTCCCAGCGTATTCATCATCGCATTATGCACCGCCACGGCGGCATGGGCACAGGCCCTGCCCCGCGCCGAGCCCGGCAAGGTCGGGTTGTCGGCCGAACGGCTGGAACGGATCGAGCAGGCCTTCAGCCGCGAGGTCGACGGCGGCAAGCTGCCCGGCGCCGTCATCATGGTCGCCAGAGACGGACAGCTCGCCTATACGAAGACCATCGGGTACCGCGACAAGGGTGCCAATGCGCCCCTGGCCGAGGATTCGATCTTCCGCATCTATTCCATGACCAAGCCGCTGGTCTCGGTGGCCGCCATGATCCTGATGGAGGAGGGCCGGCTGCAACTGCCGGACCCTGTTTCCAAATACCTGCCGGAATTCGCCAAGCTCCAGGTCAGCGTGCCGCAGCTCGGTCCCTACGGCAAGGTGACGTATTCGACCGTGCCGGCCGAGCGGCCCGTCACCGTCCAGGACCTGCTGCGGCACACGGCGGGGCTTTGATACGGCGAGATCACCCAGAACACCGTAGTCCGCGAAGGCTATGCCAAGGCCGGTCTCTACAAGCCCGGCGAACGGGACTACGACGCCCGGAACCTGACGCCGGAAGAGGAAGTCAAGGCGATCGCGCAAGTGCCGCTGATCCATCAGCCGGGCACCCGCTGGGAATACAGCTTGGCAAGCGATGTCCTGGGCCGGGTCGTGGAAAAGGCATCGGGGATGCGGCTGGCCGACTTCCTCAAGAAGCGGGTGTTCGATCCGCTGAAGATGAAGGACACCGGCTTCACGGTGCCTCAAGCGGAACTGGCGCGGCTGGCCGAACCGTTGGCGAAGGACCCGGCAACCGGGGCCGACAACCGGCTGATCGACGTGTCGCAGGTGCCGGCGAACGATTCCGGCGGGGCCGGAGCGGTTTCCACCGCCGCCGATTACCTGCGCTTCACACAGATGCTGCTGAACGGCGGCGAGTTGGACGGTGTCCGCATCCTCAGCCCGACGACAGTCAAGCTGATGGCGTCGGACCATCTGGGCACCCGTATCCAGCCGGTCGTCAGCCCTGGCGAGCAGTTGCTGGGGACGCCGGGCTACACCTTCGGCCTCGGCTTCATGGTGCGTCCGGAGGCCGGGATCGCGGGCGTTCCCGGATCGAAGGGCGAGTTCATGTGGGCGGGCTACGCCGGGACCTTCTTCTGGATCGACCCGGTGGAGGATATCACCGCCGTCATGATGACGCAGGCGCCGGGACCGAGCCGTCCCTATTACCGCAAGCTGATCAAACAGCTCGTCTATCAGGCGGTCGTGGAATCCAAGACGGCCGACTGAACCGGGACTATCCGATGCGGAACCGGAGGGCGGGTGATCCAGGCGTCCGCCTCTCCCTTGAACAGGAGCCAGGCGCGGCTCAGTTCCGCCAGCCGCTCGGGATCGGCGGCGAGGCGTTCGACTGCGACCCAGCGGTTCCAGTCGGCGGCGATGCTCCATCCGGCGTCGCCGACATGGGCTTGGGGCAGCCGGTAATGGAAGACGGCGCGGGCGGAGATCTTCTCGCGCGGCAAAATGCTCCGGACGCGCTGGGCGTCCAGGTGGAGCAGCAGCGGCAGAAGGTCCAGCGCGCGGTCGCGCGACGGGTTGGCCGCCAGATAATCGTCGGCGAACCCGGCAAGGTCCGGGCGGTAGTCGGGAGACAGCACCTTGCGGATGTAGTCGCTGGAGAAATCGGGCGGAGCCGCCACGCGCTCGCTGCGCGTGGAAAAACTGGCGGCGCGGAGCCAGGGGTCCAGCAGCATGTAGGCGCGGAGATGCGCCAGGATGTTTCCGGCCGACACGTTCTGGACATCGACGTTGAAGTGCAATCCCAGCGAGCCGAGCTGCGGCGAGCCGGGTCGGACGGAGCCCCGGCCCTCGGCGCCGGCGCGGCGGAGGACTGCGACGACATCGTCCACCTCGCCCAGCCGGTCGAGCGGCAACGGAGCGGTGATCAGCTCGCGCGGGACCACGCGGCCCAGGGCGAAGCCCAGGAGGGCGGCGCTCCGCCGGCCCAGCCGGACCGGCAGGGTACGGCCGTGGCGCTGCGGGTGGGCATGGCGGAGGTCGAGTTCGATCGTGAGATCCCCCAGCCGCGTGCCGCGCACGGTGGCGGCGTGAGGGTCCTCCTCGATCACGATGCCGCCGAAACCGGCGGCCAGGGCGCTCGCAGCTTCGCGGACGCCCGGCCCCATGAACTCGATCTCCACCCCGACCCGGCGAGGCATTCCGTCGGCGGTCCGGGTCGAAGGCGGCAGGTCAAACATCAAACAATCCGCGCCGGTAACGGGGTCGGTCAAAGGGTGAGCCGATCAAATGGTGAGTCGATCAAAGTT
>NZ_JCACHA010000301.1:0-2932 GCF_059503625.1 Skermanella sp. | reverse complement strand
CGTCTCGTCCATGACACCGACACATTTGGCAAGTGATAAAATTCCGTTAAATAATGGACCGATGAGCGTGAGGACGTGAGCACGATTAGGTTTGGAAGCATGTGTTCTGACGGTTTAGCCATCCGGGAAGCGGTGCAGAATATCCATCTCATCCGTTATTGCCGGGAATGGAGGGAGCGCACATGAAAATCGTCGAACGTCGCCAAAGCGGCTATCTGATGGAATGCGGCTGTGATCGGGGTGGCCAATTCGTCCAGCACCGGCCGGCGCTGGCAAGCGAATGTCCCAAATGCGGCAAGACCGGACTGATGACGCCTCTCGTCACCGAGTGGATGATGTCGCGAGACTCTGCAAAGCTGGACGCGGCCGACTGACGGAAAACCTTGAGGTCATGAAGGTATCGGGGCATCCGCAGCCCGATACCTTCCCACTCGTCCAGCTATCGTACGCTGGCCAGAGCCTGAGCATATACTTCCGGATCGACGTTGCCGCCGGAGCACACGACCGCGATGGTCCTGCCGCCAAGTTCCATCTTGGCCGACAGAACAGCCGCGAGCGCCACGGCTCCTCCCGGCTCGACGACCAGTTTGAAATGATCGCGGGCGATTGCCATGGCAGCCGCCACTTCGGCATCGGTGACCGCGAAGCCGCCCGACAGATGGGCCGAGTTGACCGCAAAGGTCAGTTCGCCCGGCATCGGCGCCAGCAACGCATCGCAGAAGGATGACGCTCCGGCGGCATTGCTCAGCCGCTCTCCGGCGGCGAGCGACCGCGCCGTATCGTCGAACCCTGCCGGCTCGACCGCATAGACCTTGGTGCTCGGGCTCCGCGCCGCGACCGCCAGCGCTATTCCGCCGATCATGCCGCCGCCGCCGCAAGGCGCCAGCACCGCGTCCAGGCCGGCACTTGCCGCCTTTGCCTGCTCGATCAGTTCCAGCCCGATGGTTCCCTGTCCCGCCATGATATACGGGTCGTCGTAAGGCCGTACCAGGGTGGCGCCGGTTTCAGCCGAGATCCCCGCGCCGATAGCCTCCCGGTCCTCCTTCCACCTGTCGTACAGAACGACCCTCGCGCCCCACTCGCGGGTATTGGCGACCTTGATCGCCGGAGCGTCCGACGGCATCACGATGGTTGCCGAAAGACCCAGCAGCCGCGCCGCGGCGGCTACCCCCTGCGCATGGTTGCCGGAAGAGAAAGCCACGACGCCACGGGGCCTCTCGGCTTCCGGAATCAGGCTCATGCGGTTGAAGGCTCCCCGGAACTTGAAGCTGCCGGTGCGCTGAAGCACTTCCGCCTTCACCAGCAACCGGCCGCCCAGGCGGTCGTTCAGCAAGGGCGACTCCAGGAGCGGCGTCAGGACGGCTCGGCCTGCCAGACGGACGGCGGCGGCCTCGACGTCGGCAAAGGTCGGCAAGGTGGTGGAAATCATGTCGGCTACCATGAGAAACGGAGAAACGTCAGCGGGCGGCGGATGCGATCAGCCCCGGCAACTCCTCGAGCCCTTCCAGGACGATGCATGGCTCGCCCGGCAGACGGTCGCGCTCCAGCCCGAATCGGTTCAGCCACACCGTCTTGAAGCCGAACGTTGCCGCGCCGGCCACGTCCCATCCGTTAGAGGAAACGAAGCAGATCCCATCGCGTGCGACACCCAGCCGGTCGCAGGCAAGCTGGTAGACCGATGGATCCGGTTTGTAAATGCCGACTTCTTCGACGGAGAGCACGGCATCCAGGCTGCCGCCGATCCCCGCGCTGCCGACGCCGGCCTTCAGCATGTCGGGAGTGCCGTTGGACAGGATGGCGGTCCGGATCCCGTCGGTGCGAAGCTGCATCAGTGCCGGCGCCACGTCCGGATAAGCATCCAGCGACAGGTAGGCGTCCATCAGCCGGGCCTTCAGGCCTTCGTCTTCCGGCAAACCGATGGCACCGAATGCATGGTCCAGGGCATCGCGGGTCACTCCCCAGAAGTCCCGGTGCCGGTGCATCAGGCTGCGCAGCCATGTGTACTCGAGCTGCCGCTGACGCCACAGGGCGCCTATCTGCTCCGCCTTGCCTTCCAGTTCCCGCGACAGGCGGGCGGTTGCCGACCGGACGTCGAGCAGGGTCCCGTAAGCATCGAAGACGCATGCCTCGATGCCCGCAAGTGACCCGGCCGCCTGTTCCATTCCCGCCTGTTCCATTCCCGCCTGTTCCATCCCCGCCTGTTCCATCAGCGTCTCAGATCGTCCTCCAGCAGAAGCTTGGCATGGCCCCCGTCCATGCGGGCACGATAGATATGGACGGCTTCCATCACCCGCTGGACATAATTGCGCGTCTCGTAGATCGGAATCAACTCGATCCAGTCGACGACGTCGACACCCTCGGCCCGGGGATCCCCGTTGGTCTGAAGCCACTCCCTGACACGGCCGGGACCGGCATTGTACGCGGCGATGGCGAGGACGTAGGAGCCGTTGAAGCGGTCGATAAGCTCCCGCAAATAGGCGCTGCCCAGAGCTATGTTGTAGGTCGGGTCGGACGTCAGGCGGCTGTTGGTGTGCTGCATCCCGAGCTGGCCGGCGACCTGTTTGGCCGTCGCCGGCATCAGCTGCATCAGCCCACGGGCGCCCGCAGGGCTGACGGCATTCTCGTTGAACGTGCTTTCCTGCCTGATGAGGGAGTGGACCAGCGCCGGTTCCAGCCATCCCAGATCGGGCATGCTCACCACCGGATAGCCTGCATTGATCAGGGTGACGCCTTCCTGGACCGCTTGCTTGGCGACGGCGACCGCCAGATCCGGCCGGACGATGTCCTGGGCAAGCCGCGTCACCAGGGCATAGTCCTGCGCCGTCTTCGCGTTCGATCCCATTCGGCGGACGAAGATGCCTTCGCGGTCGGCTACGGGGTCGATCAGGTTCAGCATGCGGGCGAGTCGCGGCAACTCCCCCGCATTGAAGGC
>NZ_JCACHA010000300.1:0-2935 GCF_059503625.1 Skermanella sp. | reverse complement strand
GAACCGGCCGTCCATCGCAGGCTTGCATACGTGGATCTGCCTATAACGACCCACCAACAGGGAGACAATGAACATGCGCCGTCTGCGCGACATCATCGGCGGTTCGCTGATCGCTTTGGGAATTGCAGTCTCCGGCGCGGGCAGCGCCCAGGCCGTCGAGATCGAGTACTGGCAGTACGTCTTCGACACCCGCGTCAAGGCGATGAACCGCCTGATCGAGGAGTTCCAGGCGGCCAATCCGGGCATCACCGTCAAGCACACGACCTTCCCCTATGCCGACTACCAGACCAAGGTGATCGCGTCGGCTTCCGCCGGGATCGGTCCCGATGTTGTGCAGCTCTTCTACGGCTGGCTCGACCTGTTCGTAAACGCCAAGCTGGTGCAGCCGCTGCCCAAGGACACCTTCCCGACCGAAGCGATCGAGAAGGACTTCTTCCCGATCGTCCAGGCGATGAAGCGCAACGGCGAATACTATGCCCTGCCGACCGCCGTCCGCTCGCTGGCGCTGTTCTACAACAAGAAGCTGTTCCAGGAAGCAGGACTGGACCCGGCCAAGCCGCCGCAGACGCTCACCGAACTGCTCGATGCCGCGAAGAAGACGGTGAAGATGGAAAGCGGCAACATGGTGTCCGCCGGCATCACGATGGACATGGCCGGCCAGGACCATCAGTGGTGGCGCGAGGTGCTGGTCCGCCAGTACGGCGGCGTGCCCTACAGCGACGATTACCGCAAGGTCACCTACAACGACAAGGCGGGCGCCGACGCGCTGAAGTTCTACACCGACCTGCAAACCGGCCAAAAGGTCGGGCAGATGGGCTTCATGGACGAAGGGCAGGCGGCGTTCCGCGCCGGCCGCGCCGCCATGACCATCGACGGCACCTTCCGCATCGGCTCGTTCAAGACCATCAAGGACTTCGAATGGGGCGTCGCCGAACTGCCGGCCAATGCCGAGGGCATGCGCTCCAACTATGCCAGCTACTGGACCAACGCCATCACGGCCAAGGCCAAGGGCGAGAAGCTGGAAGCGGCCAAGAAGTTCCTGGCCTTCGTCAGCTCCCCCAAGGCGATGGAACTGTGGCTCGACGCCGTCGGCGAGCTGCCGGCCCGGCGCGAGGTGGCGCAGAAGCCGCAATACATCGACGATCCGGTCTACGGCCCGTTCCTCAAGGCGCTCGACTATTCCAAGGTCACGCTGTTCGTGGACGAGCAGGCGCAGCGGCAGATCACCATGGACATGACCAACCGCGTCCTGATCCAGGGTCAGGAGCCGCAGGCGGCGGTCGATCAGGCCGCCAAGGAAGAACAGGCGCTGATCGACCGGGTAGCGAAATAAGGAAGGACCGCGAGCCATGGACGAGACGATCGGGGCGGAACCGCGCCGGCGCGGCCTGTGGGGCCGGCTGACGCTCCGCCAGAAACAGGTGATCTGGGCGTGGGGGTTCCTGGCGATCCCGATCGTCTTCTACAGCGTGGTCCGCTTCTGGCCTACCATCGACGCCTTCTATCTGTCCTTCACCAAGTGGAACCTGCTGCAACCGCCCGATTTCATCGGCCTGGACAACTACCGGCGGATGTTCGCGGACCCTCAGTTCTGGCAGGTCTTCCGCAATACCTTCCTCTACCTGATCATCGGCACGCCGGTCAGCCTGCTGCTGTCGTTCACCATCGCCTATCATCTCGACCGCGTCCGGTTCATGCACGGCCTGATCCGGGCGCTCTACTTCCTGCCCTATCTGACGACGGCCGCCGTGATGGCCTGGGTGTGGCGCTGGTTCTACCAGCCGGCTCCGGTCGGCCTGATCAACGACATGCTGTCCATGGTGGGCCTGCCGCAGCAGCCCTTCCTGCGCTCCACCGTCCAGGCGCTCCCCGCCGTGCTCGCCCCCGCCGTCTGGGCGGGACTGGGCTTCCAGATCGTCATCTTCATGGCGGGGCTGCGGGCGATCCCGACCAGCTATTACGAGGCGGCGCGGATCGACGGCGTTTCCAACTGGACGATCCTGACCCGGATCACCCTGCCGCTGCTGAAACCGACCTTCGTCTTCCTCGTCGTCTTCGCCTCCATCGCCTTCCTGCGGATCTTCGATCAGGTCTACAACATGACCACGAACGATCCCGGGGGGCCGCTCAACTCGACCAAGCCGCTGGTGCTGATGATCTACCAGAGCGCCTTCAACTCCTTCGACATGGGGTACGCGGCGGCCCAGACCGTCGTCCTGTTCCTCGTGCTGCTGGTGATCTCGCTGGTCCAGCTTACCGTACTGAGGGACCGCTGACATGGCCGCGTCTTTCAAGGATGCCCGGTTCAAGGATGTGCGCCCAGGCAAGGCGATCGCCTGGACGCTGCTGTTCCTGGGCGGCGTCGTGATGGTGACGCCGCTGCTGTTCATGCTCTCAACCTCGCTCAAGCCGGCGTCCGACGTCTACGACCTGCGCCTGATCCCGGCGCGTCCGACGCTGGAGAACTATCTGGCGGTGTTCGAGGACGGACGCTTCCCCGGCTGGATCCTCAACTCGCTGTTCATCGCGACGGTGGTGACGCTGTCCAACGTGTTCTTCGACAGTCTGGTCGGCTACACGCTCGCCAAGTTCAGGTTCCGGGGCCGCTATCTGGTCTTCATCGCCATTCTGTCCACGCTGATGATCCCGACCGAGATGCTGGTGATCCCCTGGTACATCATGGCCCGCGATTTCGGCTGGCTGGACAGCTACTGGGGCATCATGTTCCCCGGCATGATGACCGCCTTCGGCACCTTCCTGATGAAGCAGTTCTTCGAGACGGTGCCCGACGACTTCCTGGAGGCGGCGCGGATCGACGGGCTGAACGAGTTCCAGATCTGGTGGCGGATCGCTATGCCGCTGGTGACGCCGGCCCTGTCGGCGCTGGCGATCTTCACGTTCCTGGGCAACTGGACGGCGTTCATCTGGCCGCTGA
>NZ_JCACHA010000299.1:0-2936 GCF_059503625.1 Skermanella sp. | reverse complement strand
CAAGCACCCCGTTGGACAGTGGTTTCGCTGTTACAATCCACCACCCTCAGCGAGGTGGCCGATTACGGGGCTGAGCGCGCGGTTCGGGGGTCCCGGTGCCGTTGACGACACGATGGCCCTGTGAGACAGTCCGGCCATCGAAGTCCACCTCGCTTCCACGCGGGCAAGCCGTTTGTCGTCGCCCAAGAACCGGAGGATCGCGGAATGGTGCCTGCTCAGCGCATCGAGTTCACCGGCAGCAGCGGTGATGCGTTGGCCGCCCGGCTCGACCTCCCGCCCGGACCCGTGCGTGCATACGCAATCTTCGCCCATTGCTTCACCTGCTCGAAAGACATCTTTGCCGCGCAAAGGATCGCGTCAGAGCTCGCCTTGCGCGGCATCGCCGTGCTGCGGTTCGACTTCACGGGGCTTGGCTCGTCGGGCGGCGAGTTCGCGAATACCAACTTCTCCTCGAATGTGGAGGATCTCCGTCTGGCCGCTGCCTACCTGGCAGACCATTACGGTCCTGCCGAGCTGCTGATCGGCCATTCTCTGGGCGGTGCCGCCGTGCTGATGGCTGCCTCGGACCTGCCGGAGTTAAGGGCGGTGGTTACCATCGCAGCACCGGCCGACGCGGAACACGTCGTTTCCAGCTTTCGCGTGCACGTGCCCGCGATCGAGAGTGACGGCGAAGCGGAGGTCGAACTCGCCGGACGACGGTTCACCATTCGCCAACAATTTCTCGAAGATCTGCGCGTCCAGGACCTTGAGGCGAAGATCGGGCACCTCGGCAGGCCGCTTCTCATCCTCCATGCCCCTACCGATGATGTTGTTGGAGTCGAGAACGCCAAGCGGATCTTCGAGGCCGCGCGGCATCCTAAAAGCTTCGTGTCGCTCGACGGTGCCGACCATCTCCTCTCCCGCCGCGAGGACGCCGTCTTTGTCGCCGAGATCGTCAGCGCCTGGTGCAGCCGTTATCTCCCAACGCTTTCCCATAGGGCGGAAACTCCGAGCGATCAGGGCGTACGGGTCCGCTCGACGGGCGAGGGTCGTTTTCAGCAGATCGTGCACATCGGGGCGCATCGGCTCTTCGCCGATGAGCCCGTGACCTTCGGTGGGCTCGACAGCGGACCCAGCCCTTACGACTTCCTGTCGGCGGGGCTTGCCGCGTGCACCTCCATGACTCTTGCCCTCTACGCCGAACGCAAGGGCTGGCAAATCCCCCCCTTCACCGTGGACGTCCGTCATACCAAGGTCCATGCAACAGATTGCGTGAGGTGTGTGGACGGCGGTGGTGACAGGATCGATCAGTTCGATCGATCGATCCTATTCGAGAGCGACCCCGGAGAAGCCGCGAGAGAGAAAGCCATCGAGATCGCCGGTAAGTGTCCGGTCCACCGCACCCTGGAAGCTGGCTCTGCTGTCGTCACGACCGTTGGGACATCAGTCACGCTCAGGTGATACTGCCAGTCGTCCAGCTGACATTCGGAAGGGAGAGGCTGCAACGCCGGTAAGCAATCCGGCTTCTGTTCTCCAGAATACCTGTTCTTCAGGAGGCGTCGAGGCCACTCTCGACACGGAGTTCTTATCAGGCTTGGATAAGGGCGGTGCTGACGTCCGGCGAGGCACTCGGAGGTGAGTGAGGGAGAAGTCGCCCGGTAGCGAGCAGGCGCATCGTTCCCACAACCAGCACTGCGATGGTGATGTTCGCTACGATGAACAGAAGAAGCGCCAGGACACCGACGTGCTGCCCGGCGCCGCGTGCGACCAGGCGGAGGGCCAGCGCGGCGATTGCCGTTGCCGAGAAGGCAAAGCCCTAGTAGCCGGGAGAAAGTACGGCCGATCATACCCTACTTAGGAGACGCGCAGGAATAATTGAGACATTTTGATGTCATATTTCCAGTAGGGATTTTGATCACCTCTGGTGATTGCCACATTCGGCGGCATGATTGATGAGCGTGCGATACGAGAGCGGTACGAGGCGATCCGGGACCAGTTGGACGAGCGGGGACGACGCCTGTTCGCAGCGGCCGAGGCGCGATCCGCAGGTCGCGGCGGGGTGGTGGCGGTATACCGCCCGAAGGGCGTTGCCAAGGCCCGCGGACAACCGGGCTGGCGCGCGGCACCATCGAGCGGGGATTGAAAGATCTCGACCAGCCGGCTCCGCCCGGTGGGCGGATCCGTCGGGCCGGGAGCGGGCGGCAGCGCCTGACGGCCAAGGATCCAACGTTGCTGGAGGACCTGCGTCGCCTGGTCGAGCCGGTCACGCTGGGCGACCCGATGCGACCACTGCTGTGGGTTTCCAAGAGCCACGTCAAACTCGCCAAAGCGCTTCAGAAGATGGGCCATGCAGGCAGCCCGAACACGGTGCGCAAGCTGCTACACCAGCTCGGCTATGGCCGCCGGGCCAATCGCAAGGCCAATGATGGCCGCCAGCATGCCGACCGTGACGCTCAGTTCGAGCACATCAACACCCAGGTTCTAGCCTTCCAGGCTGAGGATCAGCCGGTGATCTCGGTCGACACCAAGAAGAAGGAGCTGGTCGGCAACTACACCAACAAGGGGACTGACTACCGCCCCGAGGGCCAGCCGCGGCGGACCGAGGTCCATGACTTCGAGGATAAGGACCTCGGCAAGGTCGTGCCCTATGGCGTCTACGATCTGGCCGACAACAGCGGCTGGGTCAGCCTCGGCGTGACCAGCGACACTGCCGAGTTCGCGGTCAACGCCATCCGCTCCTGGTTCGACAACAAGGGTCGTGCCCTCTATCCCGCGGCCTCCCGGTTGATGATCACGGCCGACTGCGGCGGCTCCAATGGAGCCCGCCTGCGGCTGTGGAAGCGTGAGCTTCAGAACTTGGCCGACCAGACCGGGCTGACGATCTCGGTGTGCCACTTCCCACCCGGAACCTCAAAGTGGAACAGGATTGAGCATCGCCTTTTCTGCCATATCACGCA
>NZ_JCACHA010000298.1:0-2937 GCF_059503625.1 Skermanella sp. | reverse complement strand
CCACAATCCAGGACCATTCCCGCAGAATTTACCCAAACGTACTGCCATCTGCGGCGATATCGAAACCTCACCGCCAAGGATGCGGTGAAGCATCTGGCGGGAAACCCGAAGTTCCGCCGCAGCATCCTTGACAGTCATGCGTAGCGCCGGAAGGACAGTGTCACGCAACACAACTCCCGGATGGGTCGGGCACCGCTCGGATCTTTCCGCCAGCATCTCGTCCGCTTCGTCCATTGCATTATCACCAGCCTGTTGTTACGGAAACCGCCGGCTGTTCTCGACCAGCAGCACGTACAACTCCTTGATGAAGTCCTGTTGCTTGAGCCGGCCGAACGGCAGGTTGTCGCAGGCGAAGTCGACCAGACCGTCGGATGCCTTGTTGGGCACGATCTCGTAGCCGGCCTTGCGGAGCGAGGTGATGACCGCCATCGCCTGCTTCATGTAGTCCTCGTTGAAGAAGGACTTGTCCGCTTTCTGGATCGCCTCGGCGATGGTCTCCTGCAATGAAGTGCTGCTCACGCCGGCTCCGCTTTGGATGGATTGATGCCGTGACGGCGCAGTTCCGCACCCATGCGGCCCGTCACGAAGAGGAAGAACATACGGAAATCGCTGATCAGGGACCATAGCGGATACGTGAAGGTCGCCGGCCGGTTGCGCTCTATCAGCATGTGGCTGATCCAGGCGAAGGCATAGCCGGAGACGACAGCCGCCAGGACGAACCAGGGGTTCAATGTCGCCACGGCGGCCAGAAGCAAGGCTAAAGCCAGTGCCGTGCCCGTGTAATGCCATGCTCTGGTACCGGGTCTGGCATGTTCGGCGAGGTAGTAAGGCCAGAACTCCTCATAGGTCCCGTACTTGCGCGCCATTTTGTCCTCCCTGAATTGTCATGTAAGGTATGGCTTGATCTTGCAAACGGGCCGGGATCGGAATAATTCAATGGGGTTTGCCGGATGGTCATGGGGACCATCCAAAAACGTACCTGCGCCATGGCAAGAGACATGGCGGCAGCAGAGAAAAAACAGGAACGCATCATGGGCTACAGAATCGCGGTAATCGGCGCCACCGGGAATGTCGGGCGTGAAATCCTGACTACCTTGGCCGAGCGCAAATTCCCCGTCGACGAGGTGGTGGCCCTGGCGTCCGAGAAATCCGTCGGTAAGCAGGTCTCCTTCGGCGAGGATCAGGTTCTCGACGTCCAGGATCTGGCCAAGTTCGATTTCCGGGGCTGGGACATCGCCTTGTCGTCCCCCGGCGGCAAAGTGTCGGCCGAGTATTCGCCCAAGGCGGCTGCGGCCGGCTGCGTCGTGATCGACAATACGTCCCATTTCCGCATGGACCCCGACGTGCCGCTGGTCGTGCCGGAAGTGAACCCCGAAGCCATCGCCGGCTATACCAAGCGCCGCATCATCGCCAACCCCAACTGCTCGACCATCCAGATGGTCGTGGCGCTGAAGCCGCTGCACGATCTGGCCAAGATCAAGCGCGTCGTAGTGTCCACGTACCAGTCGGTGTCGGGTGCGGGGCGCGACGCGATGGACGAGCTGTTCAACCAGACCCGCGCGGTCTACGTCAACGATCCGATCGAGAAGAAGAAGTTCGCCAAGCAGATCGCCTTCAACGTGATTCCCCAGATCGACGTCTTCATGGATGACGGCTCGACCAAGGAAGAGTGGAAGATGGTGGTCGAGACCAAGAAGATCCTCGATCCGAAGATCCTCGTGACCGCCACCTGCGTCCGCGTGCCCGTCTTCATCAGCCACTCCGAATCGGTCAACATCGAGTTCGAGCGGCCGATCAGCGCCGACGAAGCCCGTGAAGCGCTGCGCGCCGCCCCCGGCGTCAACGTGATCGATCATCTGGCCGAGGAAGGCTTCGTCACACCGGTCGAAACGGCCGGCGACGATCCGGTCTTCGTGTCCCGCATCCGCGAGGACATCTCGGTCGAGAACGGCTTGAACATGTGGGTGGTCGCCGACAACCTGCGGAAGGGTGCGGCGCTCAACGCGGTTCAGATCGCCGAAGTGCTGGCTCGCGATTACCTGAAGAAGTAATCTGCTGCGGTAAGTAGAAAAGGCGCGGACCCTGCCGGGGCCGCGCCTTTTTTCTTTCGTCAGACTTTCCGGACTTCGAAAATCCGCTGCGGGGAGACCAGTTCGTCCTGGGCCGCGATGAGCTGAAGCTCCCGCGTGCCGGCCTTCAGCGTCGCCGAGAAGACCGCGTAGATCGCCGCAGCCGCGTGCCCCAGCGCCTTCGCCGGGTCGCCGGTCTCCAGGTACTTCGCCAGGAACACGGCCGCCACACAGTCGCCGGCGCCGTTGGGCGGCGGGTCGAGCGGCAGGCGCGGGGTCGCTACCAGGAACGCGCCGTCCGGCGTGTCCAGCAGCATCTCGATCGAATCGGCGGGAGCCTCGTCGCGCGTCAGGCTGGTCAGCAGCACCAGCTTCGGCCCCATCGCCCGCACCGCCTTCGCCGCGGCCAAGGCGTCCGCCAGCGAATGGACCTCCCGTCCGGTCAGGAATTCCAGCTCGAACTGGTTCGGCGTGATGATGTCGGCTGCCGGCACCGCCTCCGCCCGCATGAAGGCGCGGATATCCTCGTTGACGAAGAAGCCGCGCCCGACATCGCCCATGACCGGGTCGCAGCAATAGACCGCCTCCGGCTTGGCGGCGCGCACCCGCCGGACAGTCTCGACGATGACCTGGCCCAGTGCTGCTCCGCCCATATAGCCGGAGAGCACGGCGTCGCAGCTTTCCAGAGCGCCGCGCGCGGCGATGCCGTCGATGACCTCCGCGATATGAGCCGGCTGGAAGACCTGGCCGGTCCACGATCCATAACCGGTATGGTTCGAGAACTGGACGGTGTTGACCGCCATCGCATCGTAGCCGAGGCGCTGGAGCGGAAATACGGCCGCACGATTGCCGACATAACCGAAGGCGA
>NZ_JCACHA010000297.1:0-2944 GCF_059503625.1 Skermanella sp. | reverse complement strand
CATCCTACGGCACCAGCTTCAACCCCTCGGCGGAGTTCGTCAGCCTCAGCGCGGCACAGGTCGGGCTGAGCCCCGAGAAGAACCGGACCTTCGAGGTGGGGGCGAAGTTCTCGCTGTTCGAAGACCGGATCGGCCTGGGCGGTTCGCTGTTCCGCATCGAGAAGACCAATGCGCGGACGGTCGATCCGGTCAACGCGTCGGTGACGATCCTGGACGGCGAGCAGCGCGTCGACGGCTTCGAGTTCGAGGCGAACGGCAGGATCACCGACCGGTGGTCGGTGCTGGCGGGATACACCTATCTGGACGGCGAGATCACGCAAGCGAACGACGCGACCAAGGGCAAGACCTTGCAGAACACGCCGAAGCATTCCGGCTTCGGCTGGACCACGTACGAGGTGCTGGAGGGCCTGGAGGTCGGCGCCGGCGCGTATTATGTCGGCAGCCGGTTCGCCAACAACACGAACACCGCCAAGGTGCCGGATTACTGGCGTCTGGACGCGATGGTGTCCTACACGATCAACGACGTCCGGTTCGCGCTGAACGGCTACAACCTGGCAGACGAGGACATCTACGAAGGCGTCTATGCCGGCCATGTGATCCCCGGCGCCGGGCGGACCTTCCTGCTCAGCGCCTCGGCGCGGTTCTGAGATTTACGAGGACTCCCAGGGTGCAGATTCAAATCCCCGACGTGCTGAGCGCCGATCAGGTGGCGCGGTGCCGAACTCTCCTGGCGGCTGGAGAATGGGTCGACGGTCGGGTGACCGCCGGCCCTCAGTCGGCCAAGGCGAAGAACAACTTGCAGGTTCCGGAGAACTCCCGCGTGCTGCCCGAGCTGCGCGAGATGGTCTTGCGGGCGCTGGACGGCAACCCGCTGTTCATGTCGGCGACCTTGCCGGACAAGGTCTTTCCGCCGCTGTTCAACCGTTACGACGTGGGCATGAAGTTCGGCGCCCATGTCGATAATGCCGTGCGGCCGATTCCGGGAGGGGCTGCGGGCGGCGGCGGGCGGATGCGGACCGACATCTCGGCGACGCTGTTCCTGAGCGCGCCGGATGAATACGACGGCGGCGAGCTGATGATCGAGGACGCGTTCGGCGCGCACTCCGTCAAGCTGCCGGCCGGGCATATGGTGGTCTATCCCGCCTCCAGCCTGCACCGGGTCGAGCCGGTGACGCGCGGCAGCCGATGGGCGTCGTTCTTCTGGATACAGAGCATCGTGCGCGACGACGCTGCCCGGACGACCTTGTTCGACATGGACATGGCGATCAACGGCGTCGCCGCCGATATGCCGGACCATCCGTCGGTCGTCTCGCTGACCAACTGCTATCACAACCTGGTAAGGCGCTGGGCGGATGTCTAAACGGGGCGGTTTTCGGCGGGTGCTGCGGACGGTGCATCTGTGGATCGGGCTGATCGTCGGCGTGCCGCTCGTGGTCGTCTGTCTGTCCGGCAGCGCCTTGGTCTGGCACGACGCGCTGGAGGGATGGATGCACCCCGAACGCCGGCCGTCGTCGCAGGACGGCGCCGTGCTGTCGCCGTCGCACTACCTTGACGCAGCGGCGAAGTCGCTGGGGGAGGGGTTGCTGCCGTCCACCCTCCGGATGCCGGCGGAAGCGGGGGCGCCGGTCGTGGTTTCGGCCCTGGACCGGGTGGATGGGCGGGTGCGGTTCACCGCCGTCTGGCTCGATCCGGCGACCGGACGCGTCCTGGACAGTGCCGATCAGGGCGCGTCGCTGTTCGGCTTTCTCCACCGGCTGCACGGCAGTCTGGCCGTTCCGCAGTTGGCCGGGCGGCAGATCGTCGGCTGGATCGGCGTGGTGCTGCTGGTGGCTGCCGTCAGCGGAATATGGCTGTGGTGGCCGAGGCGGGAGGTCGGGCTGGCGGCGCTGGGCTGGCGGAGGGGGCTGAAGGTTTCGGCCAATATCCATCATGTCGGCGGCATCTGGATCGCCTTGCCGCTGATCGTGGTGACGGTGACCGGCATCTACATATCGTTTCCGCAGACCAGCCGGGCGGTGGTGGGAGCTTTCGTGGAGATGCCGCCGCAGCAGCAGCGGACACCGTTCGGGCGGGCGCTGGAGCAGCCGGCTAGGGGCGCCGACGAGGTCGTCGCCGGCGTGCTGGAACAGGTGCCCGACGGGCGTCTTGCGGTGCTGTCGCTGCCGCAGGAGAAACGGCCGAGCTGGTCGGTTCAGGTGCGGACGGTTGGCGGAACGGCGGAAACGGCGCAGTTCTCGGTCGAGGATGCGTCGGGGCGGATCAGCCGGAGCGACGGTGCGGCAGGCGGAGGCGACGAGGTTTCGCGGCTGATGCGCCGGATACACGATGCCCAGGGCATGGGGCCGGTGTGGGAAACGCTGGTGTTCCTGACCGGAGTGCTGCCGGTGGCTTTTGTCGTGACCGGCGTGATGATGTGGCTGCGCCGGCGCGGCAACCGGCGGAAGCTGGAGATGCGGCAGCAGGCCGTCAGGCTTGCGTCCAGGTTGTCCTGATCGGCGGCCGGGGGTGAAACTTTCTCGACAAGTTGCGGTTTCATGACGATGATGCGTGCTCTATCGGCATGAGCGGTCTCGAGGGGAAATTATGAAGGGCGATCCGCAGGTTATTCGCCATTTGAACAGTATTCTTACCAGCAAGCTGACCGCCATCAACCAGTACTTCCTTCAGTCCCGCATGCTGAAGAACATCGGCCTGCTGCACCTTGCGGACCATCTTCAGGGCGAAGCGCGGTCCAAGATGCAGCAGGCCGACCGGCTGATCGAGCGCATCCTGTTTCTGGAAGGGATGCCCAACCTTCAGGACCTGGAACGGATCGACGTCGGTGAAGACGCTCCGGCCATGATCTCGCTGGATCTGAGCAGCGAGGAGCAGGGGCGGAACACGGCGCTGGAAGGGGTGAGGTATTGCGAGGAAGTCCGCGACTATGTAAGCCGGGAACTGCTGA
>NZ_JCACHA010000296.1:0-2944 GCF_059503625.1 Skermanella sp. | reverse complement strand
CACCATCTCACCACACCAAAAGCCACCTTGAAGTGATTATTTCGCGTCAAACCCTTAGGGTACAATTGGCGCGCCCTTGTGGAAGCCAACATCTCGCGATGGAAGCGCATCATCGGCGACGGCCTACGCTCGCAGACCGACCGGCGTCATGAAGCCGAGGTTGCCGTCGCCGTCGACGTGCTGAACCGCATGCTCGAACTCGGACGCCCGGAGTACGTCCGCCTCACATGAGCCCAGATCAGGGTAGGGCGCCATGCGCCCACACCCGCGAGCCATGCAACACGGTGATAGCGCCTGTGTCCTACAGGAACAGGTGCAACGCCACGCTCAGCGCGGCCATTCCAAGCCCAGCGACGAGACACAGCGTCACCAGTGCAAGAAGCGCCAGCCCTCGCTGCATTGCTCCACGGGGCCGGGGCGGTAGCGACAACCTCATCAGCGAGGAGCGTGCCGTCGCTAGGTCTGTTCCCTAGGAGCTTGCGGCGAGAAGGTGATCCTTCCCCCAATTGTGTGGACGGAGGTTTAGCTTGCCATGCGCTGCTCGGCTTGCTCTGGGGTGAGATAGCCGAGGGCCGAGTGCATGCGGGCGCGATTGTAGTAGGCCTAGATGTAGGCGAACAGGTCGCATCGCGCTTCGCCGCGCGTTGCCCAGCGCTGCTGATGGACGAGTTCCACCTTCAGCGTGTGAAAGAAGCTCTCCATCGGCGCGTTGTCGTGGCAGCAGCCCTTGCGGCTCATGGAAGCCGCCGCGCCGATCGCGGTGAGCTGCGCGACGTAGGCCTCGGCCGCATATTGGCTGCCGCGGTCCGAGTGTTGGAGCAGGCCTGCCCCCGGGCGCTGTCGCTGTACCGCCACGATGAGAGCCGAGAGGGTGAGCTCGACCCGCATATGATCGCGCATCGCCCAACCGACCACCTTGCAGGTGGCGAGGTCGAGGACGGCAGCGAGGTAGCGCCAGCCTTCGCCGGCTGGAATGTAGGTCAGAATGACAAGCCACCCACGGTTGAGGGCTGGCGCCTCGAAGCGTTGGGCTAGGAGGTTCGGCGCGACCGCGAGGTGATGGCGGCTGTCGGTGCTGCAGGGCCGGAAGCGGCGCCCGGCGAGCGCGCGAATGCAGTGGCTGCGCACAAGGCGCTCGACGCGGCTGCGGCTGCACCGATGGTCCCCGACCCGCAGGGCGGCGTGCATCCGTGGGCTGCCGTAGCGGCCCCCATGCCGGGCCTGGAGGCGCCGGATCTCGTCCAGGAGGAAGCGGTTCTCGGCCGACCGCGGCCCCTCGGGGCGCGTTCGCCAGGCGTAGTAGCCGCTCGGCGAGACCTCGAGCACGCGGCACATGGGGCGCACCGGGTAGGTGGCGGCATGTTGCTCGATAAAGGCGAACCTCACCTCGGCACCTCCGCGAAGATGCCGATGGCTTTTTTTGTAGGTCGCGCTCCATCCTCGTCCGATCGAGCTCGCGCCGCAGCTTGGCGTTCTCAAAGGCCAAGTCATCCGGGGTTGGCGCCGCCGAACCGGTGACCACGACCGGCCGCCATCGCCGCGAGGATTGTTGGCTTTGGGTGGAACGTAACGTCTAGTACAGGCAGCGCTCACCTTTAGTCAGGCGACAGGCCGGAGGGAACCATCGACCTCATCCGCAACCGCGTCACGGCTTTTCCCGTTCAAGTCATGTGCGAGGTGCTGGGTGAGCCACGGCTACTACGCCTGGGTGAGCCGGCCGGAGAGCGCGCGGATGGTCGAGGCCGCACGGTTGCTGCCGAGATCCGCGCCGAACATTAGATGCGGAGGTATCAGCAAGGTGGTCATGAGCCGAGAGATGTTAAGGTCCTTGGCGTCTTGGCGTCCGGTTCTGCACTGCACTGCCGACAGGATCCCGTGGCTCGGTCAAATCCGTGCTGCCCGACGGTTGCGCCGGCAAATGCGGGACGCGCTGGGCTACGATCCCGACCTGCGCCATCCCCGCACCTTCAATGAGCGCATGGGCTGGAAGATCCTCCACGACAGAAACCCTCTGATCCCACTGACCTTGGACAAGGTCGCGGTGCGCAGCTGGGTGGCAGAGAGGATCGGGGAGCGGTTTCTGGTCCCGTTGCTCGGCGTTTGGCACAGCGCGGGCGATATTTCCTGGGACGACCTGCCGGCCCGGTTCGTCGCCAAGGCCAATCACGGGTCTGGCTACAACATCCTTGTTTCTAACAAGGGGAAGACATGCCGGGCGGATGTGCTGCGCCAACTGGATCAGTGGCTGGCCGAAAGCTACTACGGCCGCACCGGCGAATGGGGCTACCGCAACATTCCCCGGCGTATCCTCATCGAGGAGTTCCTGAAAGGATCGGCGGGAAGCGTTCCCGAGGACTACAAGCTCTATGTCTTCGGCGGCCAGCCACGGCTGCTGGAGGTCCATCTCGGCCGGTTCACGGATCAGAAGCGGGAATTGTTCTATGACTCGCAGACTCTCCGGCCGATTGAGATTGGCCGCTTTCGGCATGCCGACCATCGCGATTATACCGGTCCGCCCCCGGAAGCACGTGCCTTGAACGACCTTGCCGCCAAGCTGGGAGCTGAGTTCGATGCCGTGCGGGTGGATTTCTACCTCATCAACGGGCAGCCCATGTTCGGCGAGCTGACGCATTACACAGGCGGTGGCACCGTGTCATTCGGCTCCCAGGAACAGGACCGCATCATGGGAGATATGTGGGACGAGGCGCTGCGGCGGCTGCACCCATCCGTGCCACATGGCGGCCGCTTACTGGGACTTCCAGGCTATGCGAAATCAGCTTGAACAGCTTGGGCAATGGCCGACATTGGCGTTGGTGCACAAATCAGGGCCGGTGGCTTCGGCGACGTCTGAGACGGGAGTATAGGGTCTGGGCATTGATGCTCCTATATGCGGTCAAGCAGCGATTTGCGCTGGGCAGACGGCTTTGGGGCGACGGCAGAGATA
>NZ_JCACHA010000295.1:0-2959 GCF_059503625.1 Skermanella sp. | reverse complement strand
AGTCGGTGATCGCCACCGGCCTGCCCTTCAAGGGACGCGGCAACCATGCCGACTACCTGCCCCAGCTTCAGGCCGTGATGGCGGAAACCGCCGGGGTCCGGCGCTTCGGCTCGGCGGCGCTCGATCTGGCCTATGTCGCAGCCGGCCGCTTCGACGGCTATTGGGAAAGCCACGTCCAGCCGTGGGACGTCGCCGCGGGCCTGCTGATGGTGACGGAAGCCGGCGGTTTCGCCAGCGAGATCGGCGGCGGGCGCAATCCCTATGCCGGCGAAAGTGTCCTGGCGGCCAATTCGCACCTGCATCTTCTGCTCGGCAAGGTGCTGCGCGACGCGTCCGCAAACCGCAAGCCGAAGGCGGAAGGCTGACCGTCACGTGTAGCCGATGGCGGGTTGTCGGCCCTGCCCCGTTGGGATATCGTGCGCTCCGAGGCCCGGCTGCCGCCGGGTTATCGAGATATGTCAGAGGTTTAAAGTTCGGGGGCACATGAATCGCCGCGTTTCGTCCTCCGTGCTGCGGTTAACGTTCGGTTGCGCGTTAGGGACCGCAGCCGCAACCGGACAGGTGACCCTCGCCAAGCCCGCCTTCGCGCAGGAGGCTCCCGCCGTCGCCGAGCCATCCGGCCAGGAACGGCCGGCGTCCCGCGCCGACCTACCGGCGCGTGGGGTCTCTCCAGCGCTTCCCGCGCGGAAGCCGCCGGTTCCCCCAGCGGCCCAAGCCCGGGCACCGGCGGGTCCGGCGGGCCAGAACGCCGATCCGAACCGCCCGCTGAACGTCCCATCCGATCCGGGCCTCATCGCGCGCCCCATCGGTCCTGGCGGCAGGCCGATCCCGCCGCCGCCCGGGCTCGACCCCGGCGTCACTCCCGATCTCTCCACCGGCCCGGCACCGGAACCACCCGCCGACCGCCCCAACGTCCCGCCGCCCGAAGGCGTCCAGCTCGGCACGCCGGTCGTGCCGCCGGCCCCTCCGGGCATGCCGCCGGTGATCGCCGCCGTTCCGTCGCTGCCGGGCGAACGTCCCCAGCCGGCGGTGCCGCCGCGTCAAGGAGGTCCGGCAGCGCCGCCGTCCGCTTCCGGCGCCCTGCCCTCCGGAACCGAGTTCCGCGTCGTTTATCCCGACGACATGGCGCAGACACTGTCGCCCGCCGACACCAGCCTGCTGAACGGCATCGCCGCCCGCCTGCGGGAGGACGAGATCACCCGCCTTGAGATACTGGGTTATGCCAGCGGAACACCGGAAACCAACCGCGAGTCGCGGCGTCTTTCGCTGGAACGGGCGCTTGCCGTCCGTTCATATCTGATCGACCAGGGGATACGACGCACCCGAATCGATGTCAGAGCCCTGGGACCGACCGCATCGGACGGCCCTTCAGACCGCGTTGATCTGTTGCTGGTAAAATAGTGGCACACTCGGCTCACCCTTCATCAACGACCCAGATCCGCGAGAGCATGGTGCCCATGTCCCGGCCGCAGCGCTACCTGACCCGCATGATCCTGTTCGTCGCCGTCGTCGCCGGCGTCATTCTGCTGCTGTTCCCGGCGCTGGAACGGGCCTTCATGGCGAATCCCGGCCTCAACAGCCTGATCATCGCGGTGCTGCTGCTGGGCATCGGCTACATCTTCCGGCAAGTGCTGATCCTGAAGCCGGAAGTGGCGTGGCTGGAAAGCTTCCAGACCAACCGCCCGGCCAGCGACGCGGTGCAGGAGCCGGTCTTGCTGGCGCCGATGGCCCGCATGCTGGGCGAGCGCAAGGGCAAGCTGAGCCTGTCGGCGCTGTCGATGCGCTCCCTGCTGGATGGTATCGACGCAAGGCTGGACGAAACGCGGGAGATTTCCCGCTATCTGATCGGGCTGCTGATCTTTCTGGGCCTGCTCGGCACCTTTTGGGGTCTGCTGGGAACGGTCAGCGCGGTCGGCGACGTGATCGGCAGCCTGTCGGTCGAGGGCGGCGATGTCGGCATGATGTTCGGCAACCTCCAGCAGGGCTTGCAGGCGCCGCTGACCGGCATGGGCACGGCCTTCAGCTCGTCGCTGTTCGGTCTGGCCGGCTCGCTCGTGCTGGGCTTCCTGGAACTTCAGGCCAGCCAGGCGCAGAACCGCTTCTACACCGATCTGGAAGACTGGCTGTCGGGCGCCACCCGCCTGTCGAGCGGGGCCGGCTTCGGGGAGAGCGAGCAGTCGGTCCCCGCCTATCTCCAGGCCCTGCTGGAACAGACCGCCGAGAACCTGGACAACCTTCAGCGCACCGTGGCGCAGTCGGAGGACGGCCGCCGCTCCGCCAACCAGAACCTTCTGGCGCTGACGGAAAAGTTGAGCACCCTGACCGACCAGATGCGGACGGAGCAGAACCTGATGCTGCGGCTGGCCGAAAGCCAGATGGAGCTGAAGCCGATCCTGGGCCGGCTGTCCGACGCGATTTCCGGCCAGCAACTCGGCATCGACGACGCGACGCGCCAGCACATCCGCAACATGGACGTCTATACCGCCCGCCTGCTGGAGGAAGTGGCCACCGGCCGCGTCCAGTCCGTGCAGGAAATCCGCAGCGAAATCAAGCTGCTGGCCCGCACCATCGCCGCCCTTGCCGAGGACAGCGAGCGGTGACGCGGCGGATCGGGATCGGATAGCCGGTCATGGCAGGCAGCAGCCGCGGGCGGCGCAGCAGGGAACACGCGATCAATATCTGGCCGGGCTGGGTGGATGCCCTGTCGTCGCTGGTCATGGTCGTGATCTTCGTGCTGATGGTCTTCATCATCGCGCAGTTCTACATGTCGAACACGCTGTCCAGCCGCGATCAGGCCTTGACGCGGCTGAACCGCCAGCTGACGGAACTGAGCGACCTGCTGGCGATGGAACGGGAAGCGAATGCCGACCTGCGCGTCAACATCGCCCAGCTTTCCGCCGAACTGCAAAGCTCCACCGCCAACCGGGAGCAGCTTACCGCCAGCCTTGCCGAAGCGCAG
>NZ_JCACHA010000294.1:0-2977 GCF_059503625.1 Skermanella sp. | reverse complement strand
GCGCGGCGTCTACAAGCGCATCGTCGTCAAGGAAGACCGGATAGCAGGAGCCGTGCTCTACGGCGACACCAAGGACGGCGCGTGGTACTTCCAGATGCTCCGCGAAGCGGAGAACATCGCTCCGCTCCGCGACACCCTGATCTTCGGCCAGGGCTTCGGGGGTGCCGCATCCGCAAACCCTAAGGCCGCCGTTGCCGCCCTCTCGGACAGCGCCGAGATCTGCGGCTGCAACGGCGTGTGCAAGGGCACCATCACCAAGGCCATCGCCGAAAAGGGCCTGACCACCCTGGACGACGTCCGTGCCCACACCAAGGCGTCGGCGTCCTGCGGGTCCTGCACCGGTCTGGTCGAACAGCTTCTCGAACTGTCGCTGGGCGACGACTATCAGGCAGCAGCCGCCGCCAAGCCGATGTGCAAATGCACGCACCATCCGCATGACGATGTCCGCCGCCTGATCACCGCCGGCCAACTCAAGAGCATCCCCGCCGTGATGCAGGCGCTGGAATGGAAGACGCCGAACGGTTGCCATTCCTGCCGCCCCGCCCTCAACTACTACCTGCTGGCCGCTTGGCCGGACGAGTATAAGGACGACTACCAGTCCCGTTTCGTCAACGAGCGCGTCCACGCCAACATCCAGAAGGACGGCACCTACTCGGTCGTGCCGCGCATGTGGGGCGGCCTGACCTCGTCCAAGGAACTGCGCGCCATCGCCGACGTCGTGGACAAGTTCAACATCCCGACCGTCAAGGTCACCGGCGGCCAGCGCATCGACCTGTTCGGCGTGAAGAAGGAAGACCTGCCGGCGGTCTGGGGCGACCTCAACGCGGCGGGCATGGTTTCCGGCCACGCCTATGCCAAGGGCCTGCGCACGGTGAAGACCTGCGTCGGGTCGGAATGGTGCCGGTTCGGCACCCAGGACTCCACCGGCATGGGCGTCAAGCTGGAACAGATGACCTGGGGCACCTGGACGCCGCACAAGGTCAAGCTGGCCGTCTCCGGCTGCCCGCGCAATTGCGCCGAAGCGACGATCAAGGACTTCGGCGTCGTCGCGGTGGACAGCGGCTGGGAACTCTACGTCGCCGGCAACGGCGGCATGAAGGTCCGCGAATGCGACTTCCTCACCAAGGTCGAGACCGAGGACGAGGTGATGGAATATTGCGGCGCCTTCATCCAGCTCTACCGCGAAGAAGCCCGCTATCTCGACCGCACGGCGCCCTGGGTCGAGCGCGTCGGCCTGGATTACGTCAAGCAGCGGGTCGTGGAAGACCACGAGGGCCGCAAGGCGCTCCACGCCCGCTTCAAATTCTCGCAAGTCTTCTCGCAGGTCGATCCCTGGGACGAACGCGCCTCCAAGGGCGTGGACGCCCATGAATTCGCGCCGCTCGCAAAGGTGGGATAAAACACGATGGACGGCATCACCTCCAACGCTGCGGACACGGTCGATCTCTCCTGGATCGAAGTCGGCCGCGTCTCCGACATTCCCCAGGCCGGCGCCCGCGTGGTCCAGTCGCCGCACGGCGACATCGCCGTCTTCCGGACAGCCGGGGACGAAGTCTTCGCGATCCGCAACCGCTGCCCCCACCTGGGCGGCCCCTTGTCCGAGGGCATCGTCCACGGCGCCCGCGTCACCTGCCCGCTGCACAACTGGGTGATCGATCTGGCGTCGGGCGGGGCGACCGGCCCGGACTCGGGCTGCACCGGCACTTTTCCGGTCCAGGTCGAAGACGGGTCGATCCGGCTCGGCCTCCGCCTGCCCGTGAGCGCCGCATGACCGCCGCCGTCCGCACCACCTGCCCCTATTGCGGCGTCGGCTGCGGCGCGGTCGCTTCACCCGACGGTGCGGGCGGCTGGGCCATTGCGGGCGACAAGGAGCACCCGGCCAATTTCGGCCGGCTCTGCTCCAAGGGCAGCGCCCTGGGCGAAACCCTCGGCTTGGACGGCCGTCTGCTCCACCCCGTCGTTGACGGCCGCCAAGCCTCCTGGGACGAAGCGCTCGCCGCGGTAGCCGGACGCTTCGGCGCCGTGATCGCCGAGCACGGCCCGGATGCGGTGGCCTTCTACGTTTCCGGCCAGTTGCTGACGGAGGATTACTACGTCGCCAACAAGCTGATGAAGGGCTTCATCGGCAGCGCCAACATCGACACCAATTCCCGCCTGTGCATGGCGTCCAGCGTCGCCGGCCACCGCCGCGCCTTCGGCGGCGACGTGGTGCCCGGCAACTACGAGGATCTGGAGCTTGCCGATCTGGTCGTCCTGGTTGGCAGCAACCTCGCATGGTGCCATCCCGTCCTCTACCAACGCTTGGTCCGCGCGAAATCCGAACGCGGCACCCGCATCGTCGTGATCGATCCGCGCCGCACCGCCACCTGCGACGCCGGCGACCTGCATCTGGCGATCCGGCCCGGCAGCGACGTGCTGCTGTTCAACGGGTTGCTGGCCCATCTCGGCCGCGCCGGTGCCATGGACCAGGACTTCATCGCCACTCACACCAACGGTTTCGCGGAAGCCTTCCTGTCCGCCGGCGACGATGCCTGCGACATGGACGCGGTGGCCCAGGGCTGCGGCCTGACGCTGGGCGAGATCCAGGAATTCTACGGACTGTTCTCCGGCACCCCGGCAACCGTCACCGTCTACTCCCAAGGCGTCAACCAGTCGTCGCGCGGCACCGACAAGGTCAACGCCATCGTCAACTGCCACCTTGCCACCGGCAGGATCGGCAAACCCGGCATGGGGCCGTTCTCGATCACCGGCCAGCCCAACGCCATGGGCGGACGCGAGGTCGGCGGCTTGGCCAACCAGCTTGCGGCTCACATGGCATTCACGCCAAGCGACATCGACCGCGTCGGCCGCTTCTGGCAAGCCCCGCACATGGCATCGCGCGAAGGCCTGAAAGCCGTCGATCTGTTCCAGGCGATCGAGTCCGGCAAGATCAAGGCGCTGTGGGTCATGGCGACCAACCCCGCCGTCAGCCTGCCCG
>NZ_JCACHA010000293.1:0-2980 GCF_059503625.1 Skermanella sp. | reverse complement strand
GATCCTTCACCGTCGCCTAACTGCTCATAACCAGCCAATACCGTGAGCAATTACACCGGAAGCGCTCAACATTGGCTTTGCGCCTGATAGATCTAGAAAAGCAAAATAGTCAACCAAATCTGGCTCTATTCTCTGAAGAGAGCCTTGGAGGAATTCAGTATCGGTTGTTCCCTCGGTTAAGATTATAATTTTCTCGCGAGACTTATTTATGTCTTCCGCAAAGTATGTGATGTTTTCTATAATGGGTTCATTTTCGTCATAATATCCTGCATATATAAAGTCTGTTACATCAAAAGTTATATTCAAATGAGGGGAGCGATGCAAGATAACTGCGAGTGTGTCACGGAAGTCGGAGACATCATATACGGCTCCATATCTGAACGTTATACTATTTTTACGGTCTCTTAAAGCTACTTCATTGGACCCAAGAGCAGCAGATATCAACTCTGAAATATACGCGTCATAGTCAAACGACTCGAGATACTCTTTTAGTTTTTTTTCGTATTCTAAAATTGATTTATTCCAAGTTTCGTCTCCAAATGCTCCAGTCTGAAAATTTTTATCTAATTTACTTTCTAGATCAACAATCTCATTCTGGCTTTTCTCTAACGCACGCTGTGCACAAAGCTTTATTCTACTCTCCGAATCAATTTTATTAAACCCCATTATTTGTAAACGGCGAGACATTCTCATTCCTGAACAAAAATAGTAATGCCTAGTATCCTCACTTTCATCTATTCCCCACTCTTGAGCAATATCTTCAGAATGCGTTTTGTCACGAAGTCTATCAGATTCCCGAAACAAGCAAGCAGCAGTTTCGTTAATCTGGTTTTTTTCGGAAATTAAAATCAGGTTTCCGACTGCTAGCGTATTATAGTAACCCAAATTTCAAGATCCTTCACTTTAAAGTTTGCTCTAACGTACCAAAGTCATTTTGAACTTTCAATAAACAGGTCAACTCATAACATATTACATTCTCCTTTAACTCCTACCTGTAAAAGGTGTGTGAATTAACAATGAGACTGAGGAATTTCAAAAATGTTTTCCTTCGGTTTGTACGTTGCTCTGATCTTAAAAATTCCATTAAAACTGCTTCTGCGCAGATAAGTCAATAACTTAGCGGTTTCGAAACGGAGTTATGATAGGCTATGTAAGCTCCACAACGCCACGCAGGCTTTGAAGACCGCTTATCACGGCTTCCGCAAGCCTACTCCAAAAGCTCCATGTTTCATAATGCCGGCTTTCATGAGAATAGGGGCAGCCGTGACCTCCTGCAACGGCATCTCGACTGCGCGGTCATAAATTACTTTCACGAGAACCGTGAAAAGGCGGGAGTGACGCCGTTCGACACTGCGCGCGGGGTGTTCATGGAAGGTGACCCGGTCTACCCAGCGGCGGGTTCTTGCGAGAAGACCCAAATCCAGATCGCAGTCCGGAACTCCAGCCTCATCAAAGGCGTCTTCCGAGTGCCTCAAGAGCACCTCGAATAGAACCCCGCCTTAAGCAACCGTTAACCGCCCCAGTGACAAAATTGAGCCTCCGGGGAGCTTCCTAAACCGCGCAGCAGGTGCTGGTTCCCGCTCTCCTCGTCAGAATTGGCCCTTAGAAGGAGGTAGCCGATGGTTGGCACACTGGAGACTCTGAGTCAGAATTTGCTTGCCTCGTTGAATGCCTCCCGCGTCAGCGAGGCTTTGACGACGGCCCACCCTGCGGCGAAGGCAGCGGCAACGACGGCAGCCACGGCAACCGCCGCGACGCTGCAACAAGCCGCGACGCCCGCCGCGAATTCCCGCACGCCCGACCGCGCAGTCGATCGCGACCGGGACCGCGACCGCACCCACTCCGCCAACGCCCGGCGCGGCCGCGACAGCGACGACCGTATCAGCATCCAGCTTTCCGCCGCCGCCACCCGCCTGACGCAGTCGGGCAACGCGCAGCCTCAGCCCGCCCCCGCCTCCGTCGAAATGCTGCGCAGCCTGCGCCGGGCGCGCGACGCGAAGCAGGAAGGGCCGATGGAAGAGGCCATGAAAAGTTTGCGGGCGGATCTGGTCAAGGTCTTCCGCATGTTCGGCAAGTCCGAGAAGGAAGCGCTCGAAGCGGCGGAGGCGGTTACCGGCAAGGCGCGGGATGCCTCGACGCGGGGGCCGATGGGGACAAGGCCCTCGGCGGGCGGGGAGGCTTCGACCAGCGTTTCCGTCGTCTTCCAGTCCGTGACGCTCCAGGTCAGCGGCGAGTCCGGCAAGATCCAGGCTTCCATCGAAATCGTCCGGATGGAAGCCAGCGTGACGACCGGGGCCGCCCTGGCGGCCGGGTTGCCCGGCGGCAACCAGCCGGGCGGCGCGGGGCAGATACCCGGCCAAGCTCCGGCGCCGGGCGGCGGCGGTGGAGACACCCGGCAGGTCGATCCACTGGTGTTCGACCTGGACGGCAACGGCGTCAACCTGTCCTCGGCGGAAAACGGCGTCTATTTCGACATGGACGCCGACGGCACCCGCGACAAGACAGCCTGGGTATCGGGCGGCGACGCCTTGCTGGCGCTGGACCGCAACGGCAATGGCCGGATCGACGACGGCAGCGAGCTGTTCGGCGAGCAGAACGGCGCCCGCGACGGTTTCGCCGAGCTGGCCCGGTTCGACCAGGACGGCAGCGGCTCCATCGACGCCAAGGACAACATCTTCAACTCGCTGATCCTGCTGCACACCGACGGCGGCATGTCCCGCCTGCGGGACGAAGGCATCACCGGCATCAAGCTCGATATCGCGATCGGGTTGAAGGCTCCGGCCGAACAGCAGCGGCTGGACGGCGGCGTCATCGCCTCGCAAAGCGAGTTCACCCGCACCGACGGCAGCCGGGGCACCGTCGTCGACGTGCTGTTCGACGTGAAGGTCTGAGGCCGGCGCCGTCGCGGACCGGCCGACAGCGAAGACGTAGAAGCGTTTTCCAGCCGCTTCTACGCCATCGCCGATCGGCAGAGATACCT
>NZ_JCACHA010000292.1:0-2984 GCF_059503625.1 Skermanella sp. | reverse complement strand
AGTGTCCAAGAGCGAACTGTCGAAGCTCGAATCCGGAGCGCGGCCGGTCCGGCCGGACCACGTCATCAAGCTTGCCGGCGTCTACGGGATTACGCCGCTGGACCTGCTGACGCCCGAAAGCAAGCTTCGCGCTTTTGTGGAGCGGGCATCGGATACACGCAAGGCCGGCTCAACCGATCTTCCCCTGTTCGACGGCAGGTCTCTCAGCTCGCAGAAGGAAGCCGCACGCGCCTGTGGCAAGACGCCCTGCCCGATCCAGCTCGCCGACATTCCCAGCGCCTATGCGGTCAGCATCGGCGATATGACCAACGCACCGGCACTGCTCCCCGGAATCGTTCTATTCGTTCATCCCGAACGCTCCGTGATGATCAACGACCTCGTGATCAACCGGGTCACCTGGTCCCCGCTCGCTTTTTACCTCCGCCAGTCGGATGACGGAGATTTCTACGGTCTGACCTTGTCGAAGAAGCGGGTGGACCTTGAGGTGGAGGACATCGAGCGATTGCATAAGGTCGTCGGCATCTGGATGAACGGCGTCAAGGGCGACTGAAAAAGATTGTTCCGAGTCGCAATTTAATCCGCTGGTTATAGCCCGGAAAAGTCAAAATTCCGCCCGTCCTATGGTAGGCTGACCGAACAACTTTGTCGCGGATCTGGTGTGCGGATTCGGATCACGAATCTGACTCGGCAGATATATCCACGCGAAATCCGGCTGAATCCCACTAAGTGGGATATATAATGATTCTTCAATGGTTAAAATCCGATAACTATTTCAGAAATGGGTCTGACGACATCCGATAGCATTGATATCTAATGATATTTCATCCTTACCAAATTCGAAGATTCCCCATCACAGACAATTTTCTTTTTGTTATGACTGCGGCTTGAAGCAGTTGGGGGCAGGCAATGAAAATGGTCATGGATGGGGCGGATGTTCATCGGCAGTCGGTTCTTGCATTAATCAGGACCAAGAGCACTCTCAAGGCCGCAAGCATAGCTTGTGGACGTAACCATGGCTATTTTCATCAATACCTTTTCCAGAGCAAGCCACGCTTCTTGCCGGAAGATGTTAGGATCAAGCTCGCTCAATACCTGGGTATAGCTGAAAACCGCCTCCGTGAGCCGGAATTGTTCGTCAGTGTCGACCCTCCCGCCACGCAGCAGACGGAAGTTCGCCCAAGGCTCATGGTTTACGGGCGCGGATCCGAACCCGGCATCGACATGACCGCCCCCGTTGCCGAGATAGACTGTCCCCCCTCGCTGCTGCGCGTCGTCGATGCCTTCGCCGCCTATATCCACGACCCGGAGCTGGGTCCCTGGCTGCCGGTCGGCAGCCTGATCTATATCGACCCGAGCAAGCCGTTGCGGCCGGCCGATTTCGTACTCGTGAGGAGCGGACGGACCGGAAGGATCGCGATCTATCGCGGACGCACTGCGGACGGCATCGTCGTCGATACCGGCAACGGTCGCGACGAAAGCGTCCAGCTCGCGACACTGACCGGTTTTTGGAAGATCGTCAGCGTCGAGTTTCCTTGAAACCCGTCTTTCGGACCTGCTTGTTTCGGAACGAAAAAAGCCCCGCTGCCGGTCGACCCGGCAGCGGGGCTTCTTCGATCTTCCAGAAAGATTCAGCTTACCCGAGCAGCACCAGGGCCACGCCGCCGAAAGCGACCAGCGCACCGCTGCCCCGCACGGCCGCACGGCCGGCATTGCCCTGGACGAAACGCCGCACCGCGACGATCAGGCCGATGCCGCCGGCATGCAGCAACGCTGTCGCCACCGTGAAGCCAAGGCCGTAGGCCCAGGGAGAAGCCGCCGCGGGCATTTCGACACCGTGGGCATAGCCGTGGAAGACCGCGAACGCAGCCGTGATCGCGACGCAGACGCCGACCGACAGCTTCGGCTGAAACGCCACGAGGGCGCCCAGCGCCAGCACCGATCCGAGAATACCGAACTCGACCGCCGGCAGCGGCAGGCCGGCCATGCCGGCAATGCCGCCCAGGATCATTGCGGCGACGAAGGCCGCCGGCAGTGCCACAAGCGCGCGCCCACCCGTTTGGGCAGCCCAAAGGCCGACGGCAACCATGGCAAGCAGATGGTCCAGCCCGCCCAGCGGATGTTCGAAGCCATGCACGAAGCCGGCCGGCTCCATATGCCCCGGATGAGCCAATGCGGCGGCCGGCAATGCCATCAGCGCTGCACCGGCGAGGCCGAGAGCGAGACCTGTTCGCCTCATGTAATAGTCTCCCAAATAAAGAAGTTTTATCACCGCTACGCAACCTGGACTGAGTCGGCAACCTTGACGCCGAAGATATTATCGAAAATTGCTGGACCGTGGTTGATCCAGATCAATGTGTGCATATGACCCAGGACGGATTGTCTATGACCAGGCTGGTATGGTGATGCCCGGTCCAATGAATCGCCGGGTATGCCGCGGAAAGCAAGCTCTGCATGAGGCGAGCGGGGAAAAATCGCCCTCGTTCGTGCAGGGGAATACGCGCTGACGACGGCGGTCCTCCGCATGGGGACATCACGCGCACCGGCCAATGCAGAAAACGAGAAGGAATGGGCCGATGGCGAGGGTGGAAACTTTTTACGACGTGATCCGGCGCCAGGGGATCAGTCGCCGCAGTTTCCTGAAGTTCTGCTCGCTGACGGCGGCATCCCTGGGACTGGCTCCGGCCTTCGGCGCCCGCATCGCGGAAGCGATGGAAACCAAGCCGCGCATCCCCGTGCTCTGGCTCCACGGGTTGGAATGCACCTGCTGCTCGGAAAGCTTCATCCGCTCCGCCCATCCCCTGGTCAAGGACGTCGTCCTGTCCATGATCAGCCTGGACTACGACGACACCATCATGGCGGCGGCCGGCCATCAGGCGGAAGCCATCCTGGACGAGATCCGGCACGAGTACAAAGGGCGCTACATCGCCGCCCACGGTTCGGAAGTCAGGTTAACAGAAGCTTCGCCTTGACAGACGTGATGTGAT
>NZ_JCACHA010000291.1:0-2992 GCF_059503625.1 Skermanella sp. | reverse complement strand
CCGAGCGTATCGCGATAAAGAGCCGTCGCCTTTTCAAGATCGGGTACGACGATTGCCACGTGGTTGAGCTTGCCGATCATGGTTCCCCCTTTGGTCTTGCTGATTGCCGGCTGCCATAGCCGGACAGGCCACACCTATAGCCGAACCAGATGGACTTCGGTGAGCGGCTTTTTGCCCTGTGTCGCATTGAAGCTGCGGCGAACGGCGATGCGTGCCGTCTGACGGACCGCTTCGTCGTCGAGCCTTGACTGGACGGGCAGCTCCTCGACCGCCTTCCGGACGGCGAAGCCGACCTCAGACAGGATCTCCCCAGCCTCCGGCCCCTCGATCAGCCCCATCACCGTCACTTGGGGCTGAGTAACGAGCGCGCCCTCCGCGTCGATGACGAGCGTGGCGACGGCCGCACCGTTATACATCATCCGGTGGCGCCCGCGCATGACTGCGGCATCCAGCGGGACTATCCGCTTACCGTCGAGAGCCAGCCTGCCATGCTGCACCTGCCCGACGATCTCGGCAGGTCCGGGGGCCAGCCTTATGATCGATCCGTTCTCCGGGATAATGGTATCCGGAACCTGACAGGACCGGGCAATACGGGCGTGCTCCGTCTGGTGGCGAATTTCGCCATGGATCGGAACCGCAAGCTTAGGCCGTACCCACTGATACATCCGTATCAGCTCGTCTTGTGCCGGATGTCCGGAAACGTGGACGAAAGCGTCGTCGGCCGTGACGACCTCGACCCCTTGGGCAATCAGCAGGTTCTGTACGCGTGCAATCGCCCGCTCGTTGCCTGGGATCTCCCGAGAGGAAAAAATGACCGTATCGCCCCTCTCCAGCACGATCTCGGGATGATCGTCGGCCGCGATCCGTGCCAGAGCGGAGCGTGGCTCGCCCTGGCTGCCGGTACAGATCAGAACAGCCTTTTCCCGCGGCAGGTACCCGGCATCGTGTTCGGTCAGGAAAGGCGCCGCATCCTTCAGGTAGCCGTTCGCTCGGGCCGCCTCATTGATGCGCCAGAGGGAACGACCTACCAATGCCACGTTGCGGCCGTTTGCGGCAGCGGCTGCCGCGATGCTGTCCAGCCGGGCGACGTTGGTCGCGAAACAACTGATGGCGACCCTGTTCTCGTACCGTCCGAACAGCCGGACGAGGCTTTCCCGGACGGCAGCCTCGGAACCGGATATACCCGGGACCGTCGCATTGGTGCTGTCGCAGATCATGGCCAAGGCGCCCTCGTCACCCAGCCTGATCAGAGCGGCCTCATCCGTCGGCGCTCCGGTGACGGGAGACGGATCGAGCTTCCAGTCGCCGGTATGGAGTACAGCGCCCAACGGCGTCCGGATGATGAGCGCGCTCGGCTCCGGCACCGAATGGGTCATCCTCACCAGTTCGACGTCGAAAGGCCCGGCCATGAACCGGCCCGAAATCGGCAGTTCGTTGATAACCACCTGCCCCGCCAGGTTCTTCTCGATCAGCTTGGCCCGCAGCACGGAGGCGGTGAACGGCGTCGCATAGATGGGGCAGCGAAGTTGAGGCCAGAGATGTGCTACCGCACCGAGGTGATCCTCGTGGGCGTGGGTGATGACCAATCCCGCCAGATCGTCGCGGCGCTCCGCAACGAACGACGGGTCGGGCATGACCACATCGACGCCGGGCATCGTCTCGTCCCCGAACGATATTCCCAGATCGACCATCAACCACTTGCCGTCATGACCATAGAGGTTCAGGTTCATGCCGATTTCCCCAGAACCTCCAAGTGGTAGAAACCAGAGGTCGCGGGGGCCGGGACGGTGCGGATCCGGGAATGAGTTCATGAAACCATGTTCCGCTTGTGAACGAGCAACAGTCCGCGCAGGGTCAATTCATTGTCGATATGATGAATCATGGATGTGGCTTCGGCAAACTGCGCGCCAAGCCCTCCGGTCACGATAACGGTGACGGGCGGGTCGCCAGTCGGGGACAGCTCGGCCTGTATCCGGGTGAGCAATCCTTCGATCATACTGAGATAACCCCAGAACATCCCCGATTGCATTGCGCCTACGGTCCCGCGTCCGATAACCGTCGCCGGCCGCACGATGTCGACCTTAGGAAGCTGTGCCGCCACACGGTGAAGCGCATCCAGCGCAAGACTGGGCCCGGGCGCGATGATGCCGCCACAGAAGGCCCCATCGGCATCGACCACGTCGAACGTCGTTCCCGTACCGATATCGACGACGACCAGGGGCGACGGATAGATCGAGGTCGCAGCCAGCGCGTTGAGAAGCCGGTCGGCTCCAGCTTCCCGCGGATTGTTGATCCGGATTTCAAGACCGAGATGGACACCCGGCGCGCCGACCCGCATCGGCTCCACGCCGAAATGATCGATACAGAGGCGCTGGAGATTGAAGGTGGCAGCGGGTACGACGCTGGCGAGGATGGCTGCGTCGACATCCTCCCGCTTCAGCCCGCTCATGGTCATCAGGGCGACAAGCCAGACCGCGTATTCGTCCGCAGTCCGGCGACCGTCGGTTGCAATCCGCCACTGGCCCCTCTTGCGATCACCGTCGAAGATGGCGCACACCACATTCGTATTGCCGGCGTCGATCGCAAGCAGCATGGCACTGGCCCCTCGGTCAATCGGTCTGGGAAGGAGTCCCCGGCAGGGAAGATGGGGCCAAATCAGGGAAGAAGACGTCGCCGGCCGTGATCCGCAACCGCTCTCCCGACGGCAAGTCCAGAAGGAGTGCGCCGTCGCCGTCCAGATCCGCGAAGATTCCAGCCAGGGTCCGCTTCTCCAGTCTCACGGTGACCGGTCCGCCGATACCACGAGCCGTCTCTAACCAGCCCTCGCGGATGCGATCGAACCCCTCCTTGAGCCAGATATCGTACCAAGTGCTGAAGGCCTGAAGAAACCGGACAAGAACCGGACCTGGCTGATTTATCCGGCTACCCTCGTTGAATAAGGATGTAGCTGGAAATTCGGCCTCTACCGGATAATGCTGAACGTTGATGCCTA